>DASPOR010000183.1 GCA_035625915.1 Alphaproteobacteria bacterium
GTTAAATCCGTTGGTCAACATCTTGCGCAGGTCCGGCCTGCTCACGGAGGATCTTGACTACCACATTGTCCGCGCCGCGATGGTGATCGTCTTCCTGTTCTTCGGATACCAGAAATGGTGGGCGTACGAGGCGGAACGTCTGATCCCCTACATCAGCAACGGCCCACTGATCTGGTGGCTGTACCCCGTCTTCGGCGTCCGTGGTGCGTGCTGGTTCCTCGGCGTCTCGGAATGGACGTTTGGAACGCTTCTGTTCCTCGGCTTCTGGGACAAGCGGGCCGGCATCCTCGGCGCCCTCGGTTCGACGGGGACGTTCATAGCGACCGTCACCATCATCCCGTTCATGCCCGATGGCTGGGACCAGTCGGCTGGCGGTTTTCCCGCGATGACCGGTAACGTTCCATTCCTCATGAAGGACGTCGTGCTCCTGGCCGTCTCGATTTATTTGCTGAGGCAAGACGTCGTTCGCATCGGGCAGCAATAGAGAATCGTTGCCCCAATCGAAAGCTTTCCGCCCGAAAAATGGAATGCGATACTTTCCCTCAATCTCTCCGCGCCGTTTCACGCGACACGCGCGGTTTTCGCCGGAATGAAGGAAAGGAGATTCGGGCGGAATATCAATGATCGCCGGTGCTGCACTTCCGGTCGATGGCGGGTGGACGGCCCACTAGGTATTCCGCGCATTGAAAGGACGTCACTCATGGAATCGTCGCCAAAATCGCGGCGCCGGCGTGCCAAGGGATCGAGCTCTATCGACGAACGGGAAAATCTGGCCGGACGTCGGCACCGCAGTCTTGCGAGCCCGCGCGACATGTGCTGGCGCAGCGACACGCCGGGACTCAAATGGATCAATCTTGCTCTACAGGGTGGCGGTGCGCATGGCGCCTTCGCCTGGGGTGTGCTCGACCGGCTATTGGAAGACGAACGTATTGCCGTCGATGGCATCAGCGCCACGAGTGCCGGTGCAATGAATGCGACCGTATTCGCCTATGGCCTCGCCGCGGGCGCGCGGGATGGGGCCAAGACCGCCCTTGAAAAATTCTGGCGGCGCATCGCCCAGGCCGCGGCACTCAGTCCGCTGCAGCCGACCTTTTTGGATCGCATCGCCGGAAATCGTTCGCTCGAAAACTCACTCGCATTTGCGATTTTCGACCTGCTGTCGCGGTTGCTTTCCCCTTATCAGTTCAATCCGCTGAACTTTAATCCCTTGCGCCAGGTTCTGGTCGATACGGTCGACTTTGAAGCGCTGCGACATACGCACTGCCCGGTCAAGCTCTTCCTTTCCGCGACCAATGTTCGCACCGGCAAGATCAGGGTTTTTGACAATGACGAGATCGGCCCGGACGCCGTTCTCGCGTCGGGTTGCCTGCCGTTCCTGTTCCGAGCGGTCGAAATCGAGGGCGAGCACTATTGGGATGGCGGCTACATGGGTAATCCCGCGATCTTTCCGCTCATTTATGGATGCGAAAGCCGCGACGTGGTGATCGTGCATATAAACCCCTTGGAGCGGGAGACGCTTCCCATAACCGCAAGTGAAATCATGAATCGAGTGAACGAAATAAGTTTCAATTCATCACTGATGCGGGAAATGCGGGCGATCGCATTCGTCACTAAGCTCATTGAGGAGGGAAAGATCGCTAACGGCTCCCTAAAACACATGATGGTCCACGGTATCATGGCGGAAGATGTGATGCGCGAATTGAGCGTGGCAAGCAAGCTCAACGCCGATCTTGACCACCTTCTCCGCCTCAAAGAAGTCGGGCGAGAGACGGCGCACACTTGGTTATCCGAACACTTTTCCAAGCTCGGAAAGCGGTCATCGATCGATATCCGCGCCATGTACCTCTGATTCGAGGGGGCGGTCACGTTGCGCAGACGTTGCTACGACGTGCCAAGCGCAAGGTCAAACTGGGCCACAGCGCGCCGGTCGGCCACAGAAGTCGATGACGGCCATATTGTTTCCGGATCGGCGCACCGGCTACCATGAGGCCATATGCGCGTTGCGCCACGCGCCATTACGGACGAGATGGTTGTAACACGCGGCGTAAGGACCGTTGCATTCCCGCTGGTCACACCGCGCTCCCCGAAATCGCAAGACCGATGGATGTCGTCTGGGGGATGTCGGTCATCCGTACCGGGACGCTTCGCACTTTAGGACACGCTTACGGCATAGGAGATCCGTCATGGCCAAGATCGATTCCAACGGCTCGTTTCGCCTCGGGGACCGCACCGTCAATCGCATGGGCTATGGCGCCATGCAGCTCGCCGGCCCCGGCGTGTTCGGTCCTCCGAAAGATCGTGCCACAGCAATCGCGGTGCTGCGCGCGGTGGTGGCGAGTGGGGTCAACCACATCGACACCAGCGATTATTATGGCCCGCATATTACGAACCAGCTTATCCGCGAGGCGCTGCATCCCTATCCTGACGATCTGGTCATTGTCACCAAAATCGGCGCCCGGCGCGGCGAAGATGGATCCTGGCTCCCGGCTTTTTCGCCCGCAGAGCTGACCCAGGCTGTACATGACAACCTGCGCAATCTACGGCTTGAAGTGTTGGAGGTGGTGAATCTCCGACTCATGTTCGACACGCACGGGCCTGCCGAAGGACCGATCGAGGCGCCGCTTGCGGCGCTCGTCGAACTCCAGCGGAAGGGCCTTGTGCGACATATCGGTCTGAGCAACGCCACACCGGCACAGATCGCAAAAGCGCGGCGGATGTGCGAGGTCATCTGTGTACAGAACCAATATAATTTGGCGCATCGGGAAGACGACTCCTTAATCGACGACCTCGCTCGTGCCGGCATCGCTTACGTACCGTTCTTTCCGCTCGGCGGGTTCAGTCCTTTGCAGTCGTCCGATTTGTCCAACGTCGCTCAACGCCTCGGCGCCACGCCCATGCAGGTGGCACTCGCATGGCTGCTTCGTCACGCTCGAAATATTCTTTTGATCCCCGGCACCTCATCGCTCGCGCACTTGCGCGAAAACCTGGCGGTCACCGAGCTGCATTTGCCGGACGATGCGGTCATGACACTTGACCGCATTGCAGCGGGGTCGCGGCCCTAGTGCGGCGAAGTGCATCGGACGCGGATTGTGTTCGCTGATTAGCGCGCGCGCAAGCGCAGCCCTGGTTATGAGAGAGGCGTGCTTCGAGGACCGCCATTCAGGGAGCAATAAGCATCCCTGATCTGCAGGAGAACGGGAATCTCGCGTGTGCTCGCGATGGGCCATGAACGCCGGAGAACGCTCCTCAGCTTCGACGGCGGTGCGGACTGGGCTTGTGGCCTGAACGACGCAGAATGAGACGGTATTAGCGGTGAAGTGGCATCGTTCGCATGCGGTGCCTGTGAAATTTTTGAGACGAACCTTGTCCCTCGTTTTCGTGCGGCCGATATAACGGGCGGCGAGAAGGGAGGGCACCTGTGCGCAGTGAGAGCGAAGAGACGACGCGATCGCGCCGTTTTCTGACATCAGGATACGAACCGTCAGTCGATGAGCTTCTGAACGATCCCGTCGTCGGCGCGATCATGCGCTATGACCGGATCACGCAGGAGGATGTGCGCAAAGTTCTCGACGAGGTGAAGCTCAAAGCCGCTTTACGAAGAGGCTCCACGAAAGCGGCCCCTTATGCATGCCAAGGTCGCCCAACACTCGAGCTTCAAACGGAACCGTGCTGATCATCCCGATTGAAGCCGGTCGCACTTTGGGGCTATAGCCGAACCTAGTGTGGTGGATTTGAAGTCCCTGTCATTTTGGTTGCATCCGCGGCTAGGAACTTCAAATCCGAACACCACCCTAGGGGGCGCTCTGATTCCGGTCCGCGCGGATTTCGACTTTTTCTCCCTCGGCCAGATCGACCGGGGGACTCAGGATCACCTTATCGCCATCCGCCACTCCCTTGTCGGCTTCAACCTCGGTGCCGAAGTCGCGGACGACCGTGATTTTCCTGATATGGGCCACGCCGTCTTCGACCACCGCGACTTGCAGTCCGTTGCGGTCGAAGATTATCGCGGACGCGGGAATGATCAGTGCAGGTGTCCTCCGGGGAATCTGCAGCGTAACGGAACAGTAAATCCCCGGTGACAGCGCCCCGTCGGGATTTGGAACGTCGATTTCGGTCAGCAGCGTCCGGGTGTCCGGCTGCAGAGCGCTGGCGATCCGCGTCACTTTGCCGGGGAAGGCACGGTCCGGCATCTCCGGCACATGGATGATTGCGCTGACCCCTGGGCTCACGCCGAATGCCGCGTCCTGCGGCACGTAGGACCAGACCCGAATCACGTCGCTTTGCGTCATTGCAAACATCGGCGTGCTGCTTGCTGTGTCCGCGGTGACCAAGCTGCCGACATCGATGTTCCGCTGCGTGATAACGCCGTCGAAGGGTGCCACGACCTGCTGGTAGGCTTTCTCCTGGTGCAGCACCATGAGTTGGGACTGCATCGCCGCAATATTGGCGGCGGCCGCCTGGGTGGCGTGCTGCTGGGCTTCGTACGTCAGCCGATCCGTGTCGCCTTGCTCCCGCGTGACCCAGCCTTGTTCGGTCAGTCGCGCCGATCGCACGGTGGTGACCCGGGCCAGCTCCCGGTTCGATTCGTTCTGTTTTAGCGTCGCCTCGGCCTGCAGCAAATTCGCCTCGGCCTGAGCGATCTGGTGGTCGAGTTCCGGGGCGGTGATATCGGCGAGGAGCTGTCCCGCCTTTACGTGATCGCCGATGTCGACATAGCGCTTCTCGATATAACCGCTTGCGCGCGCATAGATGTTTGCGGCCTCGAAGGCCTGGGTCGTGCCGGGCAGAATCTCGAGCACTGGACCTTCACGGCTTTGCACCTCGCCGACGCGTACGCTCGGCACGAAATTGACACGCTGCTCGGTTGTCGCCACGGTTTGTCGATGCTGCACGTAGTGGCGCCACACGGCGAAACCGAGCGAGCCAAGAAGTACCGCGAGAATGCCGAGACCGAAGAGCCACCGGCCAAATCCGCCCCGCTGCCGATGCTCCGCCTTTGTGGATTGCTCGATCTCCTGGCTGGGTGACGGCCGCGGCTTGGATTCCGGCGCTTCGGGTCGACCCTCCCGCTGAAGACCGGTCGTCGTATCGTTCATTGGGGAATCTCCTCGAAGACACCATGGGCGCGTTTGCCGTCATTGCCCTTTCGCAGCACTGAGAACAGGTACGGTACGACGAGCAGGGTAGTCGGCGTCGCGAACAAAAGACCGCCGATGACGGCGCGGGCGAGGGCGGCGTTCTGCTCTTCACCAGCACCGCCGATCGCCATTGGTATCATGCCGACGATCATGGCAGCCGCGGTCATCAGCACCGGTCGAATTCGGGTGTGCCCGGCAGAAATCGCCGCATCGAAAGCCTTCATGCCTTCGAGCTGCTGCTCGCGCGCGAACGTGACGAGCAAGATGGAGTTGGCCGATGCGACGCCAACGGCCATGATCGCGCCCATCAGCGACGGCACGCTCAAGGTCGTGTCCGTAATGTAGAGCATGGTAACGATGCCGCAAAATGTCGCCGGCAACGCCAGGATGACGACGAGCGGATCGCCGAAGTTTTGATAGTTCAAAACCATGAGCAGATAGACGAGGACAGCGGCGAATAACAGCCCGATCCCCATGTCGCGGAAAGAGTCGTTCATGCTTTGAATTTGACCGGTCACTTGGATCAAATTTCCGGGCGAGAGTTCTCCCTTCAGCTCTCCGACGATCTTGTCGATGTCCGTGGCGACGCTGCCGAGATCGCGCCCCTGCACGCTGGCATAGATTTCATACACGGGCTGAATATTGGCCTGGTTCGCGCTGCCGACCGTCGAGCCGCGCCTCACCGTCGACACATTGCTGAGCAAACCGGGAATAGGATCGCCGGTGGAAGCAGTCGCCGTGGCCACGGGCGTATTTCCCAAATCGGCTAGCGAGCTGACCCGGTACTCCGGTGTCTGGACGGCGATGTAATAAGGAATTCCCGAGGCGGGATCGGTCCAGAAGTTGGGCGTTACTTGTTCGGACGAGCTCAAGCTGACATTGACATCGGTCGCGACGCTGTTCGCGGTGAGGCCGAACTCCGCGGCTCGCGCACGGTCGATGTCAACGTAGAAGGCTGGGTCATAAACCTCCTGTTGGAGGTGCGCGTCGACTATGCCTGGCACGGCGGCGATGCGCCGCCGAAGCTTTTGCGCGACTTTCAGGTTCTTCACGCGGTCGTAACCGACGGTCCGAACGTTGATTTGAGCGGTGAGCCCGAAATTGAGGATCTGGGTTACCATGTCCGCTGGCTGAAAATAGAAAACATCCTCGGGGAAAGTCGCCGGCAATACCTCGCGCAGCGTGCGAACGTAATTCGCCGTAGGGGCGTGGCCGTCCTTGAGAGCCACCATGATGACGCCATCATTGACATCGATCGTAGTGCCGTCGGCGAATGCCCAGTTGTAAGAGCGCGCCGGCACCCCGAAATTGTCAACGATCAAGTTCCGATCCCGTTCAGGGATGACCTCACGGATCTTGTCCTCGACGGCTTGGAAGATTTGTTCGGTCCGCTCGATCCGTGTTCCCGGCGGCGCGCGGACATGGAGCAGGATCTGGCCGCCATCGATGACGGGAAAGAAATCCCGCCCGACGAACACGAACATCGTGGCCCCGAGGGCGAGTACGATCGCGGCAACAACGGGAACGATGATCCGGCGCTTAAGGAGCACGGTCAGAAGCTCGACGTAACCCTTGCGCAGCCGCTCGAAACCGGCATCGAAGCGGCGATGGAAACGCGCAAACCAGCTCAGTGCTTTAGCCCCGTCAGCAGCGCCATGCTGTTCGCCCTTGAGCAGCAGGCCAATCGTGATTGGCGTCAAGGTGCGGGACAGCCCGTAGGAGGCAAGCATGGCGAACACAACGGCGAGACCGAGTGGGGTGAAGAGGTATTTGGCCGGCCCCTCGAGGAAGATCACGGAGGTAAAGACGCAGCTAATCGCGAGCGTTGAGACCAACGTCGGTACCGCGATGCCGGCCGCACCGTAAAGTGTTGCCTCGGGTAACGGCTTTCCCTCCTCGGTCAGCAGCCGATGGGTGTTTTCGATTGTGACGGTCGAATCGTCGACCAGAATGCCCACGGCGAGCGCCAGGCCGCCGAGCGTCATGGTGTTGATCGTTTCGCCGAGGAAATTGAGCACGACGATTGAGGAAAGCATCGCAAGCGGAATCGAGATCATGACGACCAGCGTCGACCGCCACGAGCCGAGAAAAACCAGAATCATCAGGGCGGTGAGACCCGCCGCGATAGCGCCCTCCCGAAGAACGCCGTCGACGGATTGGGTCACAAACACCGACTGATCGAATAGCTCGCTTATTTTCAATCCCGGTGGTGCCGCCGCCCGCGCCACATGCAGCATGGCCTTGACCGCTTCGACCACATCGAGCGTCGAGGCGTTGCCATTTTTGATGATGCTGAGGAGAACGGAACGTTTCCCGTTCTCCCGGACGACGTTCTGTTGGACCAGGTTGCCATCCCGGACATGACCGACGTCCCTGAGAAATACCGTCGCACCGTTGGCGAATTTGACGGGAATATTATTGAGCTCGTCGATGGTCGACGGCATCGCGTTGGTTCGCACGGTGTACTGCGTGTCGCCGATCTTTGCCGTGCCGGATGGCAGGGTCAGGTTCTGGGCATTTACGGCGTTCACGATGTCCAGTGGGGTCAGCCCCTTGGCCAGGAGCTTGTTCGTGTCGAGGTCGACCATGATCTGCCGATACTTGCCACCGGCGGGCGTGGGCAGCGTCACGCCGTGAATGGGCGCGAGCAACTGCCGCAGCCTGTAGATGCCATAGTCGTAAAGCTGCTGCTCATTGAGCGTGTCCGAGCTGAGGCTGAGCTGCAGGACGGGGACGCTCGAGGCGTTGTATTGCACGACAATCGGCGGCTCTATCCCGGCCGGCAAAAGAGCGCGGATCGCGTTCGTGGCGGCGACGACTTGAGCGATTGCGAGATCGAGATTCACGTCGGGCTGGAAATAGAGCTTCTGGATCGAGATGCCGTATACGGTTTCCGCCTCGATGTCTTTTATGCCGTTGACGTTGGAGCTGATCGCGTATTGACCGTATGTGGTGACGCGTTGTTCCATCTCGGGCACGCTCAGGCCCGTGTATTGCCAAATAATGCTGACGACGGGGATGTTGATTTGCGGGAAGATATCAATCGCCATCGTCCGCAACGCCGTGACGCCAAGGAACAGGATCAGCGCCGCGAGGACGAAGAACGTGTAGGGCCAGCGCAAGGCAAAACGGACGATCCCCATGTCAACAGTCTCTGCTCACAGTCACAGCCTTTTTGGGCTCATTCGGTCGTGGCAGTACCCACGAGTGGGGCGAGTTGGAAATTCGCCGCATTCGGGTGCGCGACGGGGAGCGAATTTCGGACTCAAAGCCACACTAGGAATACGTTGCATCTAGTGTGGTATTCGGATTTGAAGTTCCAAGACGCGGATGCCACCAAAATGACACGAGCCTTAAAGCCACCACACTAGGGTGGGCCTAAATATCCTCGAAACAAGCGCACGAAAGTCAGAAACAACACTCGGCAACCCAACCTCAGGGGATCCCCACGCGCATCAACGACGTGGCCAGTTTATTTATGTTGCATTGCGTAAATCGACAACGGATCGCCCAAACAAAGTTCCGTGATGTCGGAAGTATCGTCGACAAAAGGTTGATTTTATTGCGTTCGAGATCGCTTACTGCGCGAGCGCTTGGGCAAACCTTCATTCGCTGGTTACCCACGAGACGGCAGAGCGTCGGTCTTCCGCTATCACTATCGCGACGCATTACGCCCAAGCCGGCATCGAACCCCTTGCGCCGGGCGGCCAGAGGATGGGGACGCGACGCTCAAGAAAGCTGCGGCCGTACTCGAAGGGCGCAGCGAGAGAAAGATCCACGTGCGATGCCTGACGGATCTCGTTGTCGAACGGTTCGCCATGGGACGATTTGAGGAGGCGCAATCGCCGATAGCCGAAGCCGTGGCACGCGGGCGCTCGGCGGAGAAGGACGAGTGGGTCACGCGTGCCCAAGTCTATGGGGCAGAGGTGGAAGCGGCACTCGGTAATCTCGAGCGGGCAATCGCGCAAAGCCAGGAAGCAATCGCGCGCCGTCGCGCGATGCGGCGACTAGGTCTACTCGGACACGCGCTCTGCGACCTTGCCGGCTATCTCCTCGCTGTCGACATATTGTCGGACGCAACCGCAGCCGTTCGCAAAGGCCTTCCGCTCGCAGGTGCGGGCAGCGTGATCGGCGGTATTGCCACCGCTATGGGACTCCAGCATCTGGATGGTTTGTCGGGCCTGGGGTCGTATGGCGCCCCGTATGCGATCTCCATGGCGGGGTGGTATGCTATGGCAATATCGGCTTGGGCCGTTGGCTTGACTTCGCGGCGGTCGGGCCGGATTTCCACCGGGGCAGTTGCGTTTTATCGATGTGTGCAGTGCGGCGGATCGCCCGGTCCTGATGTCGGCGCGATCTACGGAGTTGTTCGGGGGCTATGAAACGGTCCCGATCGGGCACGATGCGCGGAAATAGTTTGCAGAGCCCCTTGACCTACACGACTTGCGCGCGGGAATGCCAAAGTCGGTCAAGAGAGAACGGACAGTTCAGTCGAAACCTATTCTGATCGATACTAACCCAAAAGGGATTATCGTCATGAACAGAGTCAAGAACACCCATGTTCCCGTCACCGATGAAAGCACCGGCAGAGGCCTGGCGCCGGAGCCGAAGCGGGTCGGGAGGGATCAGACAGCGCTTAAAGTCGGATCGCCACCGACGCCGCCCAAATCTTACGAACTGAGCAAGACACACAGAACGCAGCAACGTTCGGCGTTCGAAAGAACTATTCTGCTGCTCCAAGGGGGCGGTGCTCTCGGCGCTTACCAGGGCGGGGTTTATCAGGCGCTGTCGGAGGCCGACATTCACCCGGACTGGGTCGCGGGTATCTCGATCGGATCGATCAACGCCGCGATCATTGCTGGCAACCCACCGAACCAGCGCGTCGAAAAGCTGAGGGAGTTCTGGGACCGTGTCACGAGTCGATCCTTCAATGTCATGGGTGGCAAATTGGACTCGCTGCTGGCGCGCGGGGACGCCGCGCGCAGCGTCCTCAATCAAATAAGCGCCGTCACGGCGATTGTGGAGGGTGCGTCGGGGTTCTTCAAACCACGGATGTTGAGCCCTTGGCTTCAACCGCCCGGCACGGTCGAGGCGACAAGCTACTACGACACGACACAACTCAAGGCGACGCTCGAGGCTCTTATCGACTTCGACCGAATAAACGCCGACCACCTCAAACCGCGTCTCAGTCTCGGCGCCGTCAATGTGCGGAGCGGCAATCTGATCTATTTCGATTCGCCGAGCCAGAACATCAATGCAGAGCACGTGATGGCAAGCGGCGCATTGCCACCCGGATTTCCAGCGGTCGAAATCGAGGGTGAGCGATTTTGGGATGGCGGGCTCGTCTCGAATACACCGCTTCAATGGATTGCCATGACGCAGATGCCACAGGACTCGCTCGTTTTTCAGGTCGATCTCTGGAGTGCGCGGGGCGAGTTCCCGCGCAATCTCGCGGAGGTGGCGACCCGGCAAAAGGAGATCCAATACTCGAGCCGAACCCGCGCCTTTACCGATTACCTGAAGCATGTCACGAAGCTGCGGAATATGCTCTCGACGCTCCTCGAGGAACTGCCGGAGGAAATGAAACAGAGAGAAGAAGTGAAGTTCCTAAATTCGGTTGTGAAACCGCACGCCGCCAACATCGTGCACTTGATATACAGGCCAAAGGGCTACGAGGGGGATTCCAAGGATTACGAGTTCTCGCGCCGCTCCATGGAGGAACACTGGCAGGCCGGCTATTACGACGCCGTGCGCGCACTCCGCCATCCCGAAATTTTCGAGCGGGCGATGGGGCGGTACGATAGGCTCCTCACCTTCGATTTCAGCCGCGGGAACGAAGCTTGAGACACGATATTGGAGACGAACTGCCGCACACGTAGTGCCGTCGGCCACACGCTTCGTGATCGAACGACCGCTCACGACGAAACTCAAACCCAGATTACCGGACGAGCCCCCGTCGGGCATTCCGGCAAGGGGTTGGGCTACGCCCAGGCCCAGTCGTAAACGTTCCAGCTATAGCTCGTGACGTATTGGTTGGGCTTTACCCCGATCAGGCCCTTCTTCTTGAGATCGCCTTCGATGGACCCGCCCTGCGGGGCGAACGGCACCTCGTCGAGCAGGATTTGCTGGATCTTTGCGTAGGTCTGCTTGCGCTCCTCCTGCTCCGACTGCGTAACACCGAGCTCGAGCAATCGGTCGACCTCCGGGTTCTGGTATTGCACGTAGTTCGACCCCGCCCCGTCTTTGACCGGGATCTGCTTCGAGTGGCAGCGCGCCGTGTAGTCGGGGTCCATGCCGACCGTCGGCTCCCAGGCCACGAGCAGCGTGTCGAACTGGCTCTTCGTCGTGTATTCGCCCCACACCACCGAGGCCGGCATGTTTTTGATTTCCATCGCGACGCCAATCTTCTTCCAGTTCTGCTGGAAAAGAGCCTGGCAGCCCTGACGCGCCTGGTTGCCGGCGGTCGTCGACATGGTGAACTGCAACTTGACGCCGTCCTTGGCACGGATGCCGTCCGCGCCCAAGCGCCACCCCGCCTCATCGAGCATTTTCACCGCCAATTCGGGATTGGGGGTTTCCTCCTTGAGCGCGTGGTTGTATGCCCAATGCGTCGGGTGCAGGTAAGCAAGGGTCCGCGCCCATGTTTTGAAATAGACATCGTCGAGCGACTTCTGCATCTCGGCCGCGATGTAGAGCGCCTTCCTGACCTTTGGATCGGCGAATTGGGGCTTGCCGCAGTTGAAGTAGATGAACTGGACGAAGGGCGTGGGCGTCCTCGAGAAATCGAGGCCGGGTAGTGCTGTTGCCTCGACCCAGCGGTCGGCCGGCACGCCCTGGAGGCCAAGATAGTCGATCTCGCCGGTCTTGATCTGCTCGTACATGACGAGGAGGTCGGGCACGAATTTGTGGATGAACTGCGCCGTTTTGGCCGGTCCGCGATGATAGTTCGGGTTCCTCTCGTAGACCATGTGGCTGCCGGCGACGCGGCTCTTAAGCATGAAGGGCCCCGTTCCGATCGGCTGGCTGTTGTAAGGGGCGGTGTTGATGTCGGCCTCGCCCTTCAGCAGATGCGCTGGGACGATGTGCATGTTCTGCCATGCCCACACGAAGGGCGTGTAGGACCGGGCCAGCTCCATCTCCACGCTGTAGTCGTCGATTACCTTGAAATTCTTGATCGAATCGAAGCCTCCGCGCGACCTCACGGCGACCTTTGGATTGACGATCGTCTGATAGGTGAATTCGACGTCGCGCGCCGTGAAGGGCTGTCCGTCGGTCCACTTGACGTCACGCCGGAGATTGACCTTCCAGACAAGTCCGTCCGGGGAGATGCCACCGTTGGCCCGCGTCGGCACCGCGGTCGCCAGGTTCGGGATGAAGTTGCCGTTCTCGTCGATGTCCCACAACGCGTCGAACATGCAGGATTCGGGTACGTTTTCTGTACCCGTGTTGACGTAGAGGAGCGGGTTGAATTGCACCGGCTCCTGCGACATCGCCATGATGATGCGGTCTTTGTTCTGCTGTGCGATCGTTGGGGCGGCGAACCCGGCCGTGCCAGTCGCTGCCAACAAAGCGCCCTTCGCCGCGCCCTTCAATACGTCGCGGCGGGTAATCCCCATGCGGCTCATCTTCGACATCGGGCCCTCCCCATGGATATGTCGCGATGTCACGCACGTGGCGGGGTCGGTGCTACATCCGCAACCTCGGATCGAGCGCGTCGCGCAATCCATCACCCAGAAAGTTGAAGCTCATTACAGTAATTGTGATCATAACACCCGGAAATATCGCCAGCCAAGGCTCGGAATCGAAGTATCCCTGAGCGTTCGTCAGCATATTCCCCCAGCTGGCGAGCGGCGGCTGCACGCCATACCCAAGATAGGAAATATAGCTTTCGAGAAGGATGGCGGTGGCGACTTTGAGCGTTGCGGCGACGAGGAGCGGAGCCACGATATTGGGCATGAGCTCGCGCACCATGATGCGGATACCGCCTGCACCCAATGCCCGCGCCGCCTGCACGAAGTCTTGCTCTTTGAGATGCAGGATTTCGGCGCGGATAATGCGCGCCACCTCCATCCACGAGGTCAAGCCGATGATGAGCGAGATCGAGATCAGGGTGGGCGTGATGAAAGCCGCGACGACGAGCAGAAGGAAGATCTGGGGAAAACACAACATCATGTCGACGAAGCGCATCAAGAGCGTGTCGATCCAACCGCCGTAATAGCCTGAGACGAGGCCGACGAGCGCTCCGGTCAGGACCGTCGTCGCCATGGCGACGAGCCCGACGATCAGCGAGATCTGGCCGCCGTAGAGGAGGCGACTCAGCGTATCGCGCCCGAGTTCGTCGGTGCCAAGTGGAAACGCGAGATGGGTCAAGGGTGCGAAGAAGCGGACGGAGGTGTCGAGCTCGATAGGATCATGCGGAGCGAGGACGGGGGCGAAGAGTGCTGCAAGGCAAAGGAGCACGACGGCGACCGCACCCAGGACCGCCGGCCGGTGGCGCATGAAGCGACCAATGAGCGTCTGGCGCCTGGTGCGCGCGCTCATGAGAGGCGCACGCGCGGATCGAGAAGCGCGATCGCGACATCGGCGAGGAGGTTGCCGAGGATCACGAAGAATGCCGTGAACATGACGAGCCCCATCAGGATCGGATACTCCTTCATCGTCAGCGCATCGACGAAGAGCCGCCCCATTCCCGGCCAGCCGAAAACCGACTCCGTCACGAGTGCGCCCGAGAAGAGGATCGGCAGGTCGGTGCCGAGAAGTGCGATCAGCGGCTTCACCGCATTGGGGAAGGCGTGGCGGAAGAGGCGCTCGCGCGGCCGCAGCCCCTTGGCGCGGGCTGTGCGCATGTAATCCTGGTGCAGCACCTCGAGGAAGGCCGAGCGCGCGTAGCGGCTATATGTGGCGGTGATCACCAAGGCGAGGACGAGGGTCGGCAGGATCAGGTGGCGCAAGAGGTCGACGATGTTGCCTTCCTCCCCCAGCTCGTACATGCCCCCACTCGGCAGCCAGCCAAGATCGACGGCGAAGATGAAGATCGCCATGAGGCCGAACCAGAAGGTGGGGAAGGAGAGCGCCACCAACGCCCCGGTCGTCGCCAGGTAGTCCCAGATCGAGTAGCGGCGCGAAGCACCGATCATGCCGATGCTGAGACCCAGGAGGATGGCGATCGAGAGAGCCGATCCCATAAGCAGCAAGGTCGCCGGCAGCCGCTCGAGGATGACGATGAGGACGGGACGACCGCCGAAGAAAGTGTAGCCCCAATTGC
This sequence comes from Alphaproteobacteria bacterium, assembly GCA_035625915.1. NCBI lineage: Bacteria > Pseudomonadati > Pseudomonadota > Alphaproteobacteria > Alphaproteobacteria bacterium. Next base: position 14,404 of record DASPOR010000183.1, read on the forward strand.
CGCTGAACATGCCCGTCGCCCATTTGAGGTACTGGATGTGGACGGGCTGATCGAGACCGAAGATCGTTTTGATGCGTTCGATGTCCTGGGCCGTGATCGTCGGATTCAGCGTGTAAACGGCAAGTGGGCCCCCCGGCGCCAGGTGCATAAGAGCGAAGCCGATGATCGAGACGCCGATCAGCATCGGAATTGCCCCGACGATACGGCGGCCAATGTAGGCGAGCATGCCGCCTCCTCAAGGTCCGTAAAGATGGCAGGCGACGACTTGTCCGCCCGGCAGTCGAGTCGGTCGTGGTGTGTCGTGCGCACAACGCGACATCGCCTTCGGGCAGCGCGGGTGGAAGGCGCAGCCCGAGGGCGGGTTCGCTGGTGACGGAATGTCTCCCCCGAGCACGGCGCGGCGGCGCGTGCGCCCCGGTTCGGGCGTGGGCACGGCCTGAAGGAGCGCTTCGGTATAGGGATGCTTCGGCGCGAAGAAAAGCGACTCACGTGGCGCCGTCTCGACAATCCGACCGAGATACATGACGGCGACGCGGTCGCAGATATGGCTGACGACGCCGAGGTTGTGCGAGATCAAGATGAAGGTAAGCTTGAGCTCGTCCTTGAGATGCTTCAGCAAGTTCATGATTTGCGCCTGGATTGATACATCGAGCGCCGAAACGGGCTCATCGGCGACGATGAGGCGCGGTCGCAAGGCCAGCGCCCGGGCGATACCGATGCGCTGGCGCTGCCCGCCGGAGAATTCATGCGGATAGCGACTAACCGCCTCGGCGGGCAGTCCCACCATGGCGAGAAGTTCCGCGACGCGATCCTCGATCTCCCGCCCGGCGGCGACGCGATGGATCTCGAAGGGTGCGGCGAGAATCCGCCCTACCGTCATTCGCGGGTTCAGCGACGACATCGGGTCCTGGAAGATGATCTGCATACGTCGCCGGATCGGCGTCATCATGGAGGGCGAGAGGCGCGTAATATTACGTCCTTCGAAGACGATCGAGCCGGCGGAAGGCTCGATCAGCTTCAGGATCGTCTTGCCGGTGGTCGTTTTCCCCGAACCGCTTTCGCCGACGATACCGAGCACCTCGCCCGCGGCGAGATCGAGGTCGACGCCGTCGACGGCCCGCACATTACCGACGGGGCGGCGGAATAGCTTTGAGAGGATCGGGAAGTGGGTGTGGAGGCCGCGCACCTCGAGCAGTGTCTCAACCATGGCGCGGCTTCCAGCAGGCGACCTCACGTCCAGTCCCGTGAGGGACGAGAGCCGGCCTCAAGCGGTGGCAGGCCGCGTCGGCATAGGCGCAGCGCGGGGCGAACGCGCAACCTGCGGGAAGGTCGGCGGGCGTCGGCACGACGCCAGGGATCTCGGCCAGTTCCGGTTCGGGGACGCGCACGATGCGCGGGATCGAGCGCAACAGGCCCTCGGTATAGGGGTGGAGCGGTGCTGTGAATAGCGCCTCGGCCGGGCCCGTCTCGACGATGCAGCCGGCATACATGACGGCCACACGGTGCGCGGTCTCGGCGATGACGGCTAGATCGTGCGTTATGAGCAGGATCGCCGTCGCCATTTCGCGCTGCAGCTGTGTCAGCAGCTCCAGGATCTGCGCCTGGATGGTGACATCGAGCGCGGTCGTCGGTTCGTCCGCGATCAGCAACGAGGGGTGACAGGCGAGCGCCATGGCAATCATCACCCGCTGTCGCATGCCGCCCGAGAGCTGGTGCGGATAGCTCACCGCCGCTTGGTCGGGCCTCGGGATGCCAACGACGGTCAGGAGCTCGCGCGTGCGAGTGCGTGCGGCGCGCGCGGAGAGGCCGAGATGGCGGATGAGCGCCTCGTCGATCTGCAGCCCAATCGACATGATTGGGTTGAGCGAGGTCATCGGCTCCTGGAACACCATCGACAGGCGCGAGCCGCGGAGATCGGCCATGTCGCGCTCGGGAAGCTCGAGCAGGTCGCGGCCCTGGAAGAAGATGCGTCCCGCCGGCACTTCGGCCGGCGGCTGCTCCAGCAGCCCCATAACGGCGAGCGAGGTCAAGGTCTTGCCGCTGCCGCTTTCGCCGACGAGACCCAAGGTCTCGCCCTCATGGAGTGCGAAAGAAACGCCGTCGACCGCGTTGAGGACACCACTTGGAACGCTGAAGCGCACGGTCAGGTTTTCGACGCGCAGGAGCGCCTCCGCCGCATCCATTGTGGCCTCGCGTGTGGTCGTTCTCGTGGCACCGAACGTCACTACCGCCGCACTGCCGACCGCAAGTGTTCTTCGTCATTTTTTTAGAGGCGCTTCGTCGGGGCGTCGCCGCACACCGATAAAGACGCCATAAATTCCACGACGGCCAGCGTAGTACACGATATGCCGCGGCGTAAAGACCGGGCGCTTTGCACGCATGTACCTAATTGCCGCCACCAAAATCATAGGAACTTCGAACCCACCACACTAGTTGCGCGGGCCATGGTCATCGCCCAAACTGGCCTTCTGTCTCCAAGGGATCAATCCTCCCTTGAGCCATGAAACCGGCCGGAGCGAAGCGAGGGCCGGGTTCCGGGACTATCGATGTCCGCCATTGCGGGCTCGGCAAAACGGACTGAGCCATACGGCTCGCACCGTTAACGCGGGTAGGAAAGAGTAAAAGTGACGCAAAAGCGAGTGCCAGGGGTGTGACCATCGGGAGGGGCATTCACATGAAATCACCTAAGCTAGCTATTTTCATTTTCGCTTCCTTAATTCTCGTCGCGGGAGGCCATGCGCATGGAGCCGAATTCCTGACCGGCAAGGCGCTCCTGAGTCTCTGCGAGGATAAAACCCCGCATGGCTATAACCCGGGAATTTGCATTGGCTACATCTCGGGCGCCAGCGATCAGTTGGACGGCTTGAAGGGCTCGGCGTTGCCGGATTTGAATTATTGCCTCCCCAGCACGGCCTCGACCGGAGAGCTGCGAGAGGTGGTCGTCAATTTCCTGAAGCAGCATCCCGAACGCCTCGACCAGCAAGCGAGCTTTCTTATTTTCGATGCACTCACGAGGGCGTATGCCTGCGCTGCGCATTGACGCGTGATCGACTCCGGGGACTAACTCGCAACACCCTGTGCCGTGTCTTCGGGTCGGTTGACTTCATGCCGGCGGCATCTGTCATATCTCAGGCACTTCGCGGCACGGCGTAATCCGAGGGATGCGTCGCCTGAAATTCGGCCCGCCTCTCGCAGCGCTCCGATAGGGCGTCGAGGGTTGGAAAGCGTCCAACCTGTAGCCGTTCGGGATCGACCATGCGGACGTAACGGATCATGCAGGCCGTTGTGATCTGCGCCTGGTCGAGGTGCGCGCCCTCTGGCCAGGGTTCGGCGGCGAGTTCGGCGATGGCACCCGACCCTTGCGTGAGGCAGCGCGCGATCCACTCGGGCCAGCGATAGGCCGATGGCCGGATCAGCCGTTCATAAGTGGCCGCACCGATCTTGTCGATCGTACCTGTCGCAAGAGCAATGTGGCGCAGGGCCCGCCGTCGCTCGGCACCCGTTCGAGGAAGGAGGGCGCGGGAGGGGCCGACGCCCTCGTCTAGCCAATCCAAAATGGCCGCCGAATCGATAAGCGTTTCCCCATCCGCCAGTATGAGCGACGGGATGCGGCCGAGAGGGTTGATCCGCCGCATGGCCTCGAAATCGGCGAATACCGATCGCGTGTCGTGTTCATAGCTGAACCCGAGGACGCGGAGCGATATTGCAACGCGGCGCACGTATGGCGAGTCGTATTGCCCGACCAGAATCATCGCCAAATCCTCCGTCGCTCGCATGAATTAATTGGCGCGCCGGGAGACCATCGCCAAGGCAAGCTCAGGGCAGATTGTATATCGCTCGGACGGCTGCCTTGCGGATATTTGACCCCGCACGGGGCCAAAATAGGCTTTTCCGCGACCCCGTGTCCCTGTATGTTGCGCCGGCTAAAAGGCCAATATTCCTAGGGCTCCGGGATGGGGGGCCGTCGCTCGGCACGGAGAGTGTCGCGCTCGCCATACGAAGGTCGGGGGTGCTTCGCCCTCGACCCTACCAATGTCCCTTCGAACGATCTGCCGGCCGAGGTTTTCAAGGTGTCGAGCGTCCGATTTGGCTCGCGTGTCGCCCGGGATTGTCGCCCGATAAGCGAGGGTTGCGAGCGGGGGATGCGTATAGAAGGTGGACCTTGTTGTGGCGATAGCGACGCGTGCCGATCGGTCATGCCCCTACCAAACGTTTTTTCAAAGGCATTTGGGCTGGCCATAACAAGGATTTTTGCATTGTAGGCTCGCTGGGATCCCATATGAAATTCACAGCTGATCGGCGGGCCGCACTGCGAGGACCGTGCGTCGAAATGTCCCTGCGCGGACATCGAGCCCATGTGCTAACGAAACCCGCCGGGCCCGCGAGGGGTGCCGCGGGCGGTGCGTGACAAATAGAGGCGAGGGAAGTGCTCGGCGTTAACGATCTCTCCTGGCGAATGCGACGGAATCTGGCCACGGCGTGGCCGGAAAAGGCGTACCGAGTGGATTTTTTCCCCGCGCGCTTCATGCTGCGGCGCATCCTGGTATGCAACTGCCCCGAGGCGGTCAGGCACGTCCTCGTCGACCGATTTGACAATTACGTCAAGAGTTCGCTTGTGCGCGAGCTCCTCAAGCCGCTCGGCCGCGGAATGATCAGCAGTGAAGGCGAGACCTGGCGCCGGCAGAGACGGACGGTGGCGCCGACATTCCAGCCGAAGCGGCTCGAAAGCTTTGCACCCCAGATCGTGGCGGCGACGAACGAGCTATTGGCAAAGTGGGATCGCGAACCGGAGGGTGCGGTCGTCGATCTCGCGGTGGCGCTTGGAGCGCTGACGCTCCAGATCGTGACGCGAACGTTGTTCTCGATCAACATACGCGGCCATGCGGGCGAGCTTCGCACCGCGTTCCTGAATTTCGACAATTTCAGCAGCCGGCCGGCACTTGCCGATATGATCGGCCTGTCGCGCTGGATCGAGCGCAAGCAGCCGCCGGAGATGGCGGGTGCGAGAGCGCTTCTCGACCGGATCGTCTTCGGGATCATCGCAAGGCGGCGGCGCGCCGGCGGACCGGCCGATGACATGCTTGCTTACCTTCTCGCGGCACGCGACGGCGACGGTGCCGGGGACGATGATGAGCTGCGCGATCAAATCGCGACGTTCTTCTCGGCGGGTCACGAAACGACGGCGAATGCGCTCGGCTGGACGTTCCACCTTCTAGCACAGCACCCTGCGGTCGAAGCCAAGCTGCACGCGGAGCTGGCGACCGTGCTTGGCGGCCGTCCGCCATCCTATGGCGATATCGGCACGTTGCGTTACACGCGCATGGTCATCGAGGAGGCGATGCGCATACTTCCCGGCGCCAACATAATCCCGCGCGAAGCGCTCGAGGACGACGAGGTCATGGGCCATAAAGTGCCGAAGGGCTCGACGGTGATGATCTCTCCGTGGGTCCTGCACCGGCACGAGAAATTGTGGGACCGGCCGCGCGAGTTCGATCCCGAGCGCTTTTCGCCGGATCGTGCAAAGGAGCGACGCAGGTTCGCGTACATTCCCTTCAGCGTTGGCCCGCGCGCCTGCATCGGTGCTGGTTTCGCGATCCAGGAGGCGGTATTGGTGCTGGCGACGGTGGCGCAACGCTTCCGTCTTCGACCGGCACCCGGCCCGGAGCCGGTGCCGGTCGGCATCGTCCTGATCCGGCCTCGCGATGGCCTGTCAATGCGCCTCGAGCGTCGCTGAAGCGCCCTTTGCGGCGGGCCGTTCAACGCGAACGAATCAACACTTTTCGCCGTGGCGGCGACAGGAACGCACGGAGCCCTGGGGTTGAGCCCTCCGCTCAGCGCCGGCCGCAATGGCGCCTTCAAAAAATGAAATCTGCGGCAATGTGGGGATGCGTGATCCTTCACATACCCCGCGAACTCGCGTCGCTTCGGCCAGGCGGGCTAAGCAGGACCCAGAATCGTCATTCGTTGATGGCAAGTCACGGTGCGGCGTGCGAAGATCGGGAGGAGGAGGTACGCCGTGGATCGTATCGACCTTCGCTCCGACACCGTGACCAAGCCCTCGGACGGTATGCGGCGCGCAATGGCGACCGCCGAGGTCGGCGACGACATGTACCGCGAGGACCCCTCGGTCAATCGGCTGCAGGACCGTATTGCGGAACTTCTCGGCAAGGAAGCGGCCCTTTTCCTACCGAGCGGTACCATGGCGAATCAGGTCGCCCTCCGGGTGCTGACGAGGCCCGGCGACGACGTGGTCGTTGGCCAAGAGGCTCACGTTGCATGGCACGAGCTGGGTGCCGCGGCGGTCAATTCGGGCGTGCAATTCACCGTTGCCGGTTCGGGCGGGACCTTCACAGCCGCTGATTTCCTCGCGACTTACAAGGCCCCGGGACACGTCGTCATACCCTCGACGGCACTGGTGGCTCTCGAAAACACGCACAATCGAGGCGGGGGCATTGTCTTTCCCCATCAGGACTCGCTTGCGGTCTGTCAGGCGGCGGCACACCTAGGGGTGCGCAGCTACCTCGACGGGGCGCGGCTCTTCAACGCCGCCGCGGCGACCGATCTCACACCCGGTGAGCTTGCCGAACCTTTCGATATGGTCTCCGTGTCGCTCTCGAAGGCGCTCGGCTGCCCTGCCGGCAGCGTGCTGGCCGGCCGCGCACTCGACATGCCCCGCGCGGTGCGCGCGCGAGGCATGTTCGGTGGTGCGATGCGGCAAGTGGGCATTCTCGCAGCCGCGGGCCTCTATGCGCTCGATCGGAATCTCGCCCGAATCGCGGACGACCACGCCAATGCACGCCTTTTGGCCGAGCGATTGGCGGATGTCCGCGGCGTGCGCATCGATAAATCGACGGTTCAGACGAACATCGTCGTCTTCCGACTGGAGGAAGGCGCTCCCGACGCCGCGAACGTCGTCTCCCGCGCCAAGGCAGAGGGAGTGTTGATCGCGGCACTCGCCCCCCGCACGGTCCGGGCTGTAACGCACCTGGACGTGAGCCGCGAACATTGCAGCCGGGCCGCCGATCTACTCGCGCGCGTGATCGAGCAGCACTGAACGGACCCCGCGTCCGATCCGGGCACGGCACCGATCACGCACGATGCCCGGACTTTCGGCGCCCGACCTTTCGGACCGGATGACTCCAAACAGTCAGTTCGACGCCGAAGCCGGCGTGACACCCACATACTTGAATTGGTGGGTCACATCCCCGTCCGGGTATTTCGGATCGTGCTTCACCTGGTAGGCGCTGATCACCTTGGTCACCATGTCCCCGTTCGCGTCGAACGCGACCTCGCCCTGCAAGGTCTTGAGGTTCGTCGACTGGATGGCGTCACGCACGGTGTCGCGGTTCACCTCCTTGCCGCTTGCCGCAACGCGCTTAATGGCGTCGATGATCACGAATGCGGCGTCATGGGACGTGATCGAGTAGTCCTCCGGGGGCTTTTTGTAGCGGGCCGTAAAGCGATTGGCCCATTCCTGAATAGCCGGATCGTCCGTTACGTGAGGCGAGGGAACCGTTGCATACCATCCATCCGCCGCCGGAAAGCCGACACCCTTGAGAAAGTCTCCGCCGACCAGACCGTCTCCTCCGCCCTTGACCGCATTGGGAATGACCTCGTAGGCCTGCTTCGCAAGCTTGACCGTCGCGACGGCGTTGCCGCCGACATAGAGGCCGTCCGGCCCCATTCCCTTGATCTTCGTCAATACGGTCGTGTAGTCGGCCTCCTTCGGGTTGAGCTGGTCGCGGCCCAGGACTTTGATCCCGATCTTCTTGGCCTGACCCTCGAAAGCGTCGGCAAGGCCGACGCCGTAGGCGCCGCCATCGTCGAGCACGTAGACCGACTTCACGTGAAGAACGTCCTTGAAGTAGTTGGCCATGTTCGGGCCCTGATAGGCGTCGGTCGCGACCATGCGAAAAAAGACCGCCTTGCCCTTCGGGCGAAATTGTCCTGCGAATTTCGGATCGGTGAGGTCCGGATTCGTCGCAGACATCGTGATCGCCGCAAGGTTTGCCTCCGACAGGATCGGGAGCATCGCCTTGGCCTCGCCGCTCGTGGCCGGACCGACGATCGCGACGACTTTCGAGTCGGACGCTAACTTGCGCGCGTTCACGGCGGCCTGGGCTGGATCGTATTGTCCCGTGGTCGCAGTACCGCTGTCGAGCACAGCCGCATCGAGCTTGTAGCCCGCCACCCCGCCTGCGGCGTTCGCGTCGTCAATGGCGAGCATCGCGCCATCTTTCATCGTCGTCGCCAATTCGGCGTCCCCTCCCGTGAGCGGAAGCTCGATGCCGATCGCGACGGTCTTATCGGCGGCCCCCGCTGGGGCGAATAAGCCGAATGCGGCCGACATTGCAGACGTGGCGATCGCAACCGCCAAACGGTTCCAGCAGATGGAACGGGTCATGTGATTTCCTCCCCCCTCGCGTCGGTGAACGGATCCCGTGATCGTACGTGGCGCCCCCGCAGGCCGACGTGCGCGTGAGTTTTGGCGCCTCCGAAAATCGAAGGCGATTCTAATTTATAACATGCCATGTCACGAGAATCCGAGGCCCGTTGATGCCCTGCAGTTGAAGAGCATCTTCGCCCGTGCGTCGGTTGGAGAGACTAGTGTGGCGAATCCGAAATTCGCCACATCTGGGTGCGGGCCCGGGAGCGAATTTCGGATTCACAGCCACACGAGGAATATATTGTATCTCGTGTGGTATTCGGGTTTGAAGTTCCTAAACGCGGATGCCACCAAAATGCTAGGAACTTCAAATCCGCCACACTAGGCGGTCGTGCGCCCGAGGAGGTACTTCGCGATCAAGTGGTCGAGCGAGATCAGGCCGGGGCCGCGCGTGAGGATGAAAAGGAGCATCGATGTCCAAATCAAGTGCTCATTCCAATCCTCGGGATAGACGAGAACCTCGATCACGAAGGTCATGGCGAGCATCGGCAACGTCGCGAGCCTCGTGCCGAGGCCGATGACAAGCAAGACCGGCGTCGAAAGTTCGACCGAGGCCGCAAGCGTTGCGGCGAGTTCGGGCGGCAGAAGGGGCACTTTGTACTCGTCGCGGAAAAGCGCCACCGTGGTCTGCCAGCTCGCGATCTTCGTCAGTCCCGAACTCCAGAAGACACCGCCGACGCAAAGCCGGAAAAGAAGCTGAAAGGCCCACAGCGGGAACCGCTCCAATGCCGTGAGAATTGATCCCGCGCGCTCACGCCAACCGAATTTCACGGGCAAGACGGCACTCCGGTCATTCACGATTTACGCTCCATCCATTCGGCCGACGCAATTGCAAGTCCAACCACGGCCTCATCGCGGAAAAGTTCGGCAAGTGCCGCGGCGAGATCGAATGGGGGCGTGCCATCTTCGCCAGATGCCAGCTCGAATGCCCGTTCGAGAGTCTCGCCGCGCGCGAGCGCGCGGCGGAACGCGAATGACGCGGGAGCGAGCCGGCGATAAACCACATCCATACCGCGCCGGCGAAGCTCGAGGCGGACTCCACCCGCGCCGATATCGATCGATCCTTCGCCCTCGGCGTCCGCTTGGTTCTCGCGCCAGATACGATCGATCGGCCAGGGCGAGGCGAGGTGGCGGATCGAAGGGTGCAAATGAAAAACGAGGCGCCCCGTATCCTCGGGCGCGAAAGCGCCAAGGGCGCTCGGCGCCAAGGGTGCCGCCTCCGCGGCAGTCGCCGCTTCATGCATGAGCCACTCGAGCCGCGCCGTGTCGGCGAGGTAGACAAGCTCAACGCAGGGCGGGAATTTTCCGAGGAACGCCGGAAAGTCGGCGCCATAGGTCGTCAAGCACGGTTGTTGCGGCGGCCGGCTCCTGATGAACTCATGGGCGGCGTAATCGAAGAAGCGTTCATCGACGAGACGGCAGATGACCGGGAATGTTTCCTTGAGTGCGGCCGTGAGCGACGCCATGACATTGTTGCGATAGACGGCAAGCCGCTCGGCCGGCGTGAGCCCGTCGTCGAGGATGAGCCCGGCAATACCATCCTCCGCGTCATTGAGAATGGCGTCGCGGAAGTTGCGTTGAACTTTACCGAGCGTCGACATTTGCGAGCAGCGCGGATGCAGCGATCTTCCCGGCTTTCCTTGCCTCGGCAAGGAGTTCGGGGAGGGCCGGCAAATTCTTGTCCCACTCGATGAGGCTCGGCACCATGCCGAAGCGGTCGACTGCTTGGCTGTAAAGCGCCCATACCTCGTCGCACACGGCAGCGCCGTGATCGTCGATAAGAAGCGGCCGGCCCCTGCGCTCGGTCTTAAAATGTCCGGCGAGGTGAATTTCGCCCACGATGTCGCGCGGAATTCGCTTGAGATACGCCGCGGCGTCGAGGCCGAAGTTGACGGCACTCACGTAGACGTTGTTCACGTCGCAGAGAAGGCCGCAGCCAGTCCGTCGCGCAAGTGCTGCGAGGAACTCGGGCTCGGGAATCGATGAGGTGCTGAAGCGTAGATAGGCGGAAGGATTCTCGACGAGAATCGCTCGGCCAAGAGATTCCTGGACGATGGCTACGTTGCGGCTTACGACGTCGAGGGTCTCCTCCGTGTAGGGGAGGGGGAGGAGATCGTTGAGGTAAATCCCCTCGTTCACGCTCCACGAAAGATGCTCGGAGACGGCGAAAGGCTCCGTCTCGGCCACGAGTGCCTTGAGGTGCCCCAGATGCGTACGGTCGACACCCTCGGCACTGCCGAGCGATAGGCCGACGCCGTGGAGGCTCAAGGGGTAATGCTCGCGCACCGCTAGGAGACGGGCGCGTGCCGGTCCCCCGCCCATGTAGTTCTCCGGATGAACCTCGAGCCAGCCGACAGGCGGGTGGGTGGTCAGGATTTCGGTCAGGTGCGGCGCGCGCAAGCCCACGCCGACTTTCGTCGCGATCGTCTTGCCCATGCCATCCGCCCGATCCATCGCCCCATCCCGCCTTCGGCAGCGCCCGATGTTACGCCTTCGGGGTCAGGCTCGCACCCTGGATCTTGGAGCAAGTGCCGACGGGCACATAGATCCAGGATTTGGGGTCGTTGGAAACCTTGGCTTCACCGGCGCAGGAATGCACACCGGTTGCACCGCAGTCGTTCTTGCCGGCGGCGGCGACGCCGTAGCATTTCTCCGCCTGGAACGACGGTGCGGGTGCGGGGCCCGCGTTGGCGAGAAGCGGCAAGGCAACGGTCGCCGCGACGGCGGATGCGATCAAAAGCGAGCTTTTCATGTGAACCTCCTGAACTTGACCAGTTCCCGGCCGCATTCTCCGCTCGAGTCGACCCGAGGGGAGGTAATGCGCGCCGGCACCATCCGCAATCTAGGTGCGGGACCGCTCACGAACTCATCAGCAAGCGGTGACCTCACGCTCATGTGTAAGGCCGTGAGGCGTCCAGATTTTCGCGCTGGCGTGGCTATGAATCCGAAATTCGCCACATCCGGGTGTGGGACCGTGGGCGAGTTTCGGATTCGCCACACCAGGCTTGGCCGCCCCCTCCCGCAGTAAGGCATCGTTAACATCTGGTACACCAATGTCGCGCACACTGCCGTCCTGGATTTGAAAGAAGGGCTTGTATTGAGATGCCCCCGTTGCCGCCCCAGAATCCTCGATACAATTTCAGCGCGATGTCGGTGCTCATCGTGGAGGACAACGTTTTCGCGCAAAAACTCGTGCGCGACATTTGCAGGACATTCCGGTTCGGCGAGATAGTCGTATGCGGGTCGTCGGAAGAAGCACTCGAGACCCTCAAGGCAAAGCGCGTCGACTTCATCATCAGCGACTGGGACCTGGGCCCCTCGTCGAAGATGGACGGTCTCGAACTCACACGGCACATTCGTCGCGACCCCGCCAGTTCGGATCCCTACGTGCCGATCGTCATGTTGACGGCCCATGCCGATATGGCCCATGTGACCCGCGCGCGGGATGCCGGTGTCACGGAATTTCTCGCCAAGCCCATCTCGCCGGTTCTTCTCCTGGCGCGGCTTACCCATATCATCGACCATCCGCGCCCCTTCATCCGGCATGGCGATTACTTCGGACCGGATCGGCGCAGGCGCGTCGTACCGATCGACGGGCCGGAGCGGCGTGGAAACGCGGCGGCGAACGCAACGTCGAGCGAAACGGTGGCTGGCTCAAGTGCCGGCAGCGGGCCAAAGAAAAATCTCTCCGCCGCCGACGTTTCGGAAATTTTGCCCGAAACGGCGACGCCGGCAAGGGCTGATCAGGGGACAGGAGCCACGACATGAATGCGGCGACCAGTGTCGAGATTATCGACATGCCGAATCGACTCGCGGAACGGGCGGCGAAGCCGGGCGGCCTGACACCCGATGAAATGGTGCGTGCGGGCCTGGCCGCTATTGCGAAACACACAACGCGTTACCAGGACGAGCGGCGAAAGGATCTCGACGAGCTAAAGGCGCTCTTCGCGCGGTTCACCTACGCGCCGTCTTCCAACCTCAAGCTGCTCGACGACATTCGCCGCAAGGCCGACGACCTCAGGAGCCACGCCACCACGTTCGGCTATCCGATCGTGACCGCGGTCGCCGATTCACTCTCGACTCTCGCCGAACGGCTCGTCGCAACGGATGCAAGCACCCGGTTGGCGCTTGAGGCGCTCGAGACCCATGTCCGGGCGCTTACGCTGCTGATTGAAAAGAACATCACGGGCGACGGCGGCGCCTATGGGGGCGAACTCATCGCGGGGCTCAAGGGCGTTATCGACAAAGTTGCCGTGGAATAAGCAGGAAGATCGCGGGATCAGGCGCTTTTGACCGCTCGGCTAAGCTGAACTCTCTCGGCGCGTCCGAGTCCTTCCTGCTCGGCCCAATCGCGGCTGTTGAGCACCTGCCCGTCCCTTCGTACCCGCTCCGTATGCGTGAAATCGATATCGGCGTAGAGCCACTGTGCACCGTTGAGCGCACCCTCGGCGATGATCCCTGTATCCGGGAGCCCACGATCGGGTGGCGCATAAACGCCGGCAGCACCCACATTGACGTCGACCGCGGGAGACCACGGCGCCTCGCCGACCGTCGGCGCCATCGCCACGTAGCACTGGTTCTCGATGGCACGGGCCCGGCAGGCAATGTTAACGCGGCTGTAGCCCGCGACGGCGTCCGTGCAGCTCGGCACCAGGATCAGGCGTGCGCCGGAATCGCACAGGCGGTGCACAAGAAGCGGAAACTCCACGTCATAGCAGATCGCGATTCCGATCGGTCCGAGGTCCGTCTCGAAGAGGCGAAGACGATTTCCGCCCTCGATACCCCAAAGCTCGCGCTCGAAGCGCGTCATGACGATCTTCTCCTGGCTGCTGTATGGGCCGTCGGGCGAAAAGAGGTGCGTCACGTTGTGAAATTGTCCGACAGAGTTGCCGACCGGCAGGCTCGCGGCGGCGATGTGAACGCCATACCGTCGGGCGAGCTCGGCGTGCAGTTCCAAGAAGGGCTCGACGAACTGCTTCATTCCTTCGATCGATGCCTTGAGATCGCCCCGCGAATTCTCATCAAGGAGGGAGGCAAGTTCCATTCCACCGTATTCGGGAAAGAGAAGGAGTTCAGCGCCGTTGCCGGCGGCCTCGCCGACCCAGCTTTCGAGCTTCATGCGATAGGCGTCCCAGCTTGCCAAAAGCTCGATCGGGTACTGTGCCGCGGCGATGCGCATGGCTGGCTAGATCTCCCTGATCCAAAAGCGCATCGGCTTTTCGGTTGGTACGTTGTCGCCGATATCACGCCATGAAAAGACGCTTTCGATGCCCGCAAGGGGGCGATAGCCGCGGTTTCGCCAGAAGCCATCGAGCGGGGCATAATCGCTCGGCCGTTTGGGATGATCGGCCGACCGGGTGACGGCACAGAAGACCACCCGATCGAAGCGCTGAAGCACGCGGGCATGGGCTTCCCGATGCTCGAAGAAGGCAACGCCGATCCCGCGGTTGCGATAGGTCGGCAAAAGTACGGACTCCCCGAAATAGAAGATTTTCGATGCGTCGAAGCCTGCGGCGTGGAACGGGGCCTTAATATATTCGTGCTCATGCTCGAGCGGTGCGCCGGTCGCGGCCCCGATTAGATTATCCCCATCGAAGGCGGCGACAATGACGCTGTCCGGGCTTTTGGCATAAGTCTCGACGTAACGTGTCTCGTAGGCCTCGTCGCCCTCGTAGAGATACGGAAAATCCCGGAACACGGTCATTCGCAAACGCGCGAGGCCAGGAAGCGATTTCGCAAAGCCGTCTCGCGTGAGCCGCTCGACGCGGATACCGGCGACCACACTTGCGGGCTCGCACACTTGGCTTATCCAATTCCGGACGTTGTACGTGTTGGTGATCCGCGCCACCTTGCCGTCCCGCACCTCGAAGAAGGCCCCGGCGGCAAGACGGTAACGTTGGCCCCGTGCCGGCGGCAAGCCGTCGTCGGTCTTTAAATATCGTCCGAGTACCGTGAACTCCGCGGCAGCATGGGCGCCGTCAACGCCCGTCGTGACCACGAGATCGACAATGCGCTCCTCATAGCGTTCATTCATGCGATCGAGAAAGCGGCGGAATGCGCCCTTGCCGACCTGACGCCCGCCCTGGTTGACGTCATGCATAACCTCCTCGGCAAGGAGGGCTAAAAAGCCTTCGACATCGCGACGATTGAAGGCCGCATAATACGCGCGAATGAGATCCTCGGTCGTCATCGTTTTTCCGTCACAGGCAGCATGCAGGCGCCGTCGACCCCAATCTGCGCAACCTCCGCGAACGCCACCACTAGGGCAAAAGAGAATAGAGGACAAGCGCCAACCAAGCCGCTCAGCCGGCACCCGCGGTCCGGCCGCCGAGATAGGCAGCGCGCACGTCGTCATTGCTCCAAAGCGCTTCGGGCTTGCCCTCGGCGACGAGGCGTCCGGTCTCGAGCACGTAGCCCCGGTCGGCAACCGAGAGCGCCATGTGGGCGTTTTGCTCAACGAGCAGGACTGTCGTACCCTCCTTGCGAATTTCGGCGATCACTTTGTAGACCTGTTGCACGATGAGGGGGGCCAAGCCAAGGGAGGGTTCGTCGAGGAGGAGGAGCTTCGGCCTCGACATCAGGCCACGTGCGATCGCCACCATCTGCTGCTGACCGCCCGAGAGCGTCCAGCCGAGCGCTTTTTCGAATTTCTTGAGTTCCGGGAAGATGGCGAACATACGTCCGACGTCCGCATCGATGTCGCGCCGGGTTACCTTGCGACGATTGGAGGCGCCGAGGACGATATTCTCCCACACCGTCAGGCCCGGAAAGACGCGCCTTCCCTCCGGCACGTGGGCGATGCCGAGCTTCACGATTGCTTCGGGCGAAAGCCCGCCGATCGGCCGGCCGTGGAAAAGAATGCTGCCCGATTGGGGTTTCATGAGGCCGGAGATCGTGCGAAGCGTCGTACTCTTGCCGGCCCCGTTGGCGCCAAGCAGGGCGACGATCTCGCCTTCATCGACATGAAGCGAGAGGCCTTTGAGCGCTTCGACCTTTCCATAGGCCGAGACGGCCTCGTGAAGTTCAAGTAGCGGCATTCGCCCGCACCTCTCCAAGATATGCGGCGACCACCTCGGGATCGCGCAATACGTCGGACGGCGACCCGTCCGCGATGCACCGGCCGAAATTGAGCACCGTAATGTGCTCGGCGACCTGCTCCACGAGATTCATGTCGTGGTCGATGATGAAGATCGTGAGACCGTGGCCCTTGAGGCGCTTGAGCAGGCTGACCAGTTCCGCCTTCTCGACGTGGTTGAGCCCTGCACCCGGCTCGTCGAGCAGGAGGAGCTTCGGCGTACCGGCGAGGGCGCGCGCGATTTCGACGAGCCGCTGGTGTCCGTAGGAGAGGCTTGCGACCTGCAGGTGCGCGCGATCCACAAGGCCCACGAAGTCGAGTGCTGCGAGTGCGTGATGCTCGAGTCCCGCGGTCTTGCCCGCGACCCTGTGATTCGGCCGCTCGGCCCCGACCATGACGTTGTCGAGCACGGTCATGGCGCCGAACAGACGAATATTCTGGAAGGTTCGGCCCATGCCGTGGCCCGCCCGCTCATGAGGTGCGAGATTGGTGATATCGAGGCCCTCGAGAATGACGACACCCTTCGTCGGCCGGTAGATGCCGCTCAATACGTTGAGCATCGTCGTTTTGCCCGAGCCGTTCGGTCCGATGAGCGCATGCACGGCGTTGCGCTTGACCGCAAGTCCGACGCCATCGACTGCCTTCAGGCCGCCAAAATACTTGGCAAGACCTGTTACCTCCAGGATCGTCGATCCGTCCGCCCGGCCGGTTTCCTCGGTCAGCGGCAAGGGTGGGATCGCTCCAGGACGGATCGGCCTGACCGGATTCAGCTTGCGCCAGAGTGCTGTCGCGAAGCCCCAAATCCCCGCCGGCATGAAGACCATGATGAGGATGACGGCGCAGCCGTAAACCGCAAGGTATATGGTCTTGAGAAAACGCAACCATTCCGGCAGGAGGATCAGAAGGCCGGTACCCAGCACCGTCCCGGCGGGCGAACGCGAGCCGCCCAAAAGCACCATGGTAAGGAAGACGACGGACTCGTTGAACGTGAATTGATCGGGGCTGATATAGGCGAAGCCGCCCGCAAAAAGGCCGCCACCGATCCCGCCGAGCAGGGCCGAGAGCGTAAAGGCGACGACCTTGACCCGGTAGGTGTTGACCCCAACCACGCCCGCCGCAAGCTCGTTGTCGCGCACGGCCTGCATGGCGCGGCCGAGCTTGGTCTTCCTGAGATGCCAAACGAAATAACCCACGATGAACAGGATGGCGATGGAGACGGCAAGATAATGCGCGCTCGGGGCGAAATAATTGTGGAAGAGCACGGGACGCTTGATGCCGGTAACACCGTCGGGTCCGCGCGTGAGCGAAACCCAGTTCGTCAGCACGAGCGCCATGATGGTCTGGAAACTGATCGTTACCATCGCGAGGTAATGGCCGCCGAGGCGAAGCGAGGTGAGCCCGAGAATCGCTCCCGCCAGTGCCGCGAGGCCGATCCCGACGACGAGCGAGGGGAAGAATGGCAGCGCAAACGTCGTGGTGCCGAGCGCTACGCTGTAGGCCCCCAGGCCGAAGAATGCCGCCTGAGCGAGATTGATCTGCCCGCCATAGCCGAGCACGATGGTAAGGCCGAGGACGGCGATCGCGTAAGTCGAGGCCTGCATCAACAGATTCAGCCAATAGGCCGGAAGTGGCGTGAAATGCGCAAAACCGACGGCGACGACCGCAATCGCAAGGTACGTAACGCCGCCGAGCGGGTGCTTACCCGCCGAAGTGCGCGTGCTTGCAGCCGCCGTGGCTTGGCCGGCCGTCATGCCTTTTCCGCGATCTTCTCGCCGAAGATTCCCTGCGGGCGGAACAGCAGGAACACGAACAGCACGAGGAAGGCGAAGGCGTCCTTGTAGGGAACCGAGAGATAGGCCGCCCCGAACGTTTCGACGACACCGAGCGAGAGGCCACCGACAATGGCGCCGGTTACGTTACCGAAGCCGCCGATGATGCTTGCGGCGAAGGCTTTGAGCGCGATGGATGAGCCCATGCCCACCGAGACGAAGAGAATCGGCGCCACCAGCACGCCCGCAAGCCCGCCGAGTACCGCGCTGTAGACGAACGTGAGCACGATCATCGAGGCGACGGGAATGCCGAGGAGGCTCGCCATCTCCTTGTCCTGGGACGTCGCCTGCATTTTCTTGCCGAGCAAGGTGCGCTCGAAGAATAGGTATTGCAGCGCCACCATTGCGATCGTTACAGCGAGGATAAGAAGATACTGGCTGTCGAAAAAGACCTCCCCGATATTGAAGCCTTGACTCGCGAACATGCCAGGCAGGCTTTGCGGATGCGGGCCGTAGGCCGCGAGTACACCGTTCTCGAGAAAGATCGACGCGCCAATCGTGCTGATGATAACTGGAAGAAAGCTGCGATTTCGCAAGGGATAGTAAACGCAGAAATTGAAGAGCGCGCCGAACAAGACGAGGGCCGCGAGCGTGATCACGATGCTCAGCCAGTACGGAAGCCCAAGGTCGATCGCGAGTACCACCATCCCGAAAGCGCCCAGCATCGCAAAATCGCCTTGGGCGAAGTTGACGACGTTCGTCGTTCTGTAGATCAGCACGAAGCCAAGTGCCACGAGGGCATAAATGCTGCCTACACCGATGCCGGTGAACAGAAGCTGGAGTGCAAAGCCCATCGATACTCCGAATTGTTTTCGGGCGGCGCTTCGGACCCGGCCCGATCAGCGATCAGTCGTTGAAGTCGATGTGCTTGTCGTAAACGATCGTTCCTTCGTTGTTCTTGACGATATTGTAGCCGTGGAGGCCATCGCCGTTCTGGTCGAAATTGTAAATGCCTTCGGCTCCTTGATACCCCTTCACCGCAAGAATGGCCTCGCGGATTTTCTGCGGATCGGTACTTTTGGCGTTGTTGATCGCAAGTGCGAGGACGTGGACCGCGTCATAGGCCCAGGAGGCGAAAAGGTCGGGGGAAGCCTTGTATGCGGCCTGGTACTTTGCGTCGAAATCCTTCGCGACCGGATTTGAGTCCTTATTGAAGTCCGCAACGGCGTAGGAGCCGTAAAGTGCGGGACCAGCGAGCTTGAGGGCCGTCGCGGTGGTCGTGGTTGGCGAGCCGACCCACGTGATATTGACGCCAAGTTGGCGAAGCTGTTTTGCGAAGATTCCTTGATCCGGTTCGAACGTCATGTAAGTGCCCATCACGTCCGCCCCCGATTGTTTGACCGCAAGGGCCACAGGCGTGAAGTCCTGGGAATTGTTGGGGTAGCCTTGGACCAGCGCCGGTTCGATGCCCAATTTCTTGAGCGCTTCGACGAGGTAATTCTTGCCCGCGGTGCCGAAAGCGTCCGTCGAATGGACGATCGCCCATTTCTTCTTGCCGAGCGTGTTCACGCCATAGTCCGCGATCACACGCGCGGAATAGGTGTCGTTCGGGCGAAAGCGGAAGAACCACGGATTGTCCATGTGGGTGAGCGCTGGATCCGTGCCGCCGATCATCACGGGCTTGCCGAGCTTGAGGGCATCGGGCGCCATCGCATGTACCTGAGTGCTGCGGATAGGCCCGAGAAAGGCCACAAAATCGCTGTCGCCGGCGAGCTTGCTGAAGGCGAGGACTACACCTGGGTTCGTCGTCTGGTCATCCTCGATGACGAGTTCGATTTGCTTGCCGAGTACGCCGCCGGCCTCATTGACCTCTTCGGCCGCGAGCTTCGCACCTTGGGTCTGATAACGCCCGGACTCCGCACCCGGCCCGGTTGCGGGCGCCACCATCCCGATCTTGATCGTATCGGCGGCCTGCGCTGTCGTGGCAATCGCCGCGATTGTCACGGCGAGCGCAACTGAGGCCGCATTGATGGTCGAGCGCATGAATACCTCCGGCTTGCCTCATCGAACAGGCTTAATTGTCCTTGGGGACCATGATTTCATCGGGCCCTTATTGCAAGCAAGAGGGATTCGGGCTTCATTCGAGTGCGCACGAAGGCAGAGGAATGCGAGGGCCTGGCAATACGAAGCCGAGCGAACTCCGATCGACCGCGGGGGCTCGATCAGTGGGGTCTAAATCGACCCGATCAACCCGGTTAGCGATCTAAGCGCCGGCGATATAGTTGCGCAGCATGTCGCTCTCGGCCGAAAGCTCCTCTAGTCTGCTCTTCACGACGTCGCCGATCGAGATGATGCCCTTGAGGCGGCCGCCTTCAACGACAGGGAGGTGGCGAATGCGCCGGTTCGTCATCTCGCGCATGATTTCATCGACGGTGTTGTCGGGCTTGCAGCTCACGACCGCCTTGGTCATGAGTTCGGCAGCGCGCATGTCGAGGAGTCGGATCCCGTGCTCGGCCAGGCCGTGAATGATGTCGCGTTCCGAGAGGATGCCCTGGAGCTTTTCATCGGGGCCCATCACCAGAACAGCACCGATCCGCTTCTTCGACAGTGTGCGCACGGCTTCCGCGATGGTGACCTCCGGCGCGATCGTGGTGACCGTGCTGCCCTTCGTCTTGAGAATATGGCTAACCTGCATGTCGCAACCTCCTATCCAAACGAACGCACAGGTAGAGCGAAGCCCCCGGAGCGCCTCTTCGGGTGGCACCCTCCCCGAAAGGGTGCGGTTGCATATGCGCGTTTGATTATCGCATTCTTGGGCGGTCCTTGATATGCCGTAATTCTCCAAGCACCATGCAATCGACGATGGCAACGGCAATCAAAGATTCGCACGATAGGCGTCGCGCAAGACGTTCGTCTCGAACTCGATCTCGTCGAGGCGGCTTCGCACCACGTCCCCGATCGAAATAATTCCGCAAAGCTGTCCGTCGCGAAGAACCGGCAAATAACGCGCCCGCTCGAGCGTCATCTGGCGCATCACCTTGTCGAGCGTGTCGTCGGGCGAGCACGTGGGAATACCCACACTCATCAACGATTCGACCGTCATATTGAGCAACTCGGGCCCGTGTTGTGAAAGCCCGTTCACGATATTCCGCTCGGTGATCATGCCGAGCACGCTCTTGCCATCGTTGCTGACGACGACGGCGCCGAAACTCTCCATGTTGAGGCGATGAGCAATCGTCTCGATTGTCAGATCCGGCCGCGTCGTGGCGACCCGCGAGCCCTTCGCCTTCAGAATCGTCTCCACTTTCATCGTCGCCTCCGCTCGGGAACGGTTGCCCTGGAATGCCAATGGCGAGGGCAAGCTCGTGGTCGCAGAAAGAAATATGGGGACGGAAATCGACGAAGGCGAGGGGTCCCGCCCTACTCGTCGCCCGTCGCCTCGCGTAGCCCGCCTCTACCCTTTGCCGCGTCGCGGCGGCGCCTGCGGCGCCAGACGAAATAAGCCACGAGCGCCAGCGCCACGACGACGACTGCAACAGTTTCGATCTCCTGGACCCCGCCGGCAACGGTTTCGAGGGTCGAGCCGAACCAGTAACCGCCAAGGCCAAAACTAAGCGCCCAGATCGCCGCGGCAATCGCGTTGAGGATCGTGAAGCGCCTGAACGACACCCCGGCCAAACCGATTGAAAACGAGGCCACGTTGCGCACGACATAAATAAAGCGAAAACTGAGGATAAAAAGGTTCTGGTACCTGACCAGCAGACGCAGCGGACGTTCGATCCGAACTCGCCAAGCCGGACGCCAATCGAGGATTTGCTCGCCAAACTTCCGGCCGATCCAAAAATAAAGCTGATCGCCGGACGTGCTGCCGACGAACGCGGCAAGGATCGACCATTCGAGCGAAATATAGCCCTGGTGAGCAAGGAACCCCGCGACGAGCAGCACCGTCTCGCCCTCGAAAAACGTCCATACAAGGATGACGAGTGGGCCGAAATCCAACAAAAGATGCTTCACATCCATGGCGCCGCAGGCCCTTTCGCGCCGGCGGACACGCCGCCAGCCGCTGCGGTGACGTCGCGATCCGTCGACACCGCCGCAAATTCCGCATTTCCGGGCCGCTTACAAGTGACGCCGGCCCCCCTGACGCTTCCTTTCTCGATTCCGCTTCTGCGGGCGGATCGTAGGACCGAAGGATTGCCATTTTTCGGTGCCACGGCGCAAGTGTGGCCAATACCCTACAGAAACGGCACGATCGGGGAAGCTTATTCGGATTTCCGCCTTGGAGGGAGAAGGAGGGCCCGGAAATGGTCTCGTTGGGAATGGAGCGCCGGGGGTTCAGGGTGCTGCCGCAGGCCCGCCGGCGGGTGCGAGTTTCGCCGGGTCCAGCTTGTATTCCTTGGCGACGCGGTCGATCTCCGATTTCAGCGCCGGCAGCCAAGGCGCATCGGCCGGCGCCTTAGCTTCGAGCGCCAGCCACGACCTCAAAGCCGCCTCGCCATCCCCACTTTGCGCCTTTGCAAGCCCGAGATAGAACGCTGCACGGACATCGCCGGGATTCTGGGCCAATGCCTTTTCGAAGGACGTTCGCGCTTCCTCGCCGACTTGTCCCTTCGCCTCCATCACGCGCATCTCTCCATAGGCGGAGAGCGCATCCGACCGTGCCCCGGATAGCTCGACCACATGCCGATAGGCGTCGGCGGCCTCCTTATAGCGGTTAAGTGCCGCATAGGTCCGGCCCAGAAGCAACCATCCGCTGAGATCGTCCGGCGTTTCCTTGAGACGCGCTTCGAGCTTTGCGATCGCTTCGGCGATCGGCGGCATTCCCGCGGAAGTACCCGCATCGTTGCGGCCGGCGAAGGGGTAATCCGGCAGGCCGGGAGCGCCGACCCCGAGGTAAAGAACGAAGGCCGTAAGCGGCATCAAAGCGACGATCCCGAACGCCGCCCAGCGGCGACCGGTCCGTCCCGGCATCTGCGGCTGTTCCGTCGCTGCCGGCATTTGTCGGCGCTCGGCCTTCGCCGCGGCGAGAAGCCGGCGTGCGATTTCCCGCTCGGCCGCCTGCGCTTCCTCTCCGCCGATGACGCCACGGCCGACTTCGCGCTTCAGCTCATCGAGTTGGTCGCGGTAGACCTCGAGATCGTAGTCGTCGCGCGGTGGGGGCGACTTGGCGCTGCGAAGGATGGGTCGAAGCAGCATCCACGCGGTGAAAATCGTAATGGCGGCGAGTACGAGCCAGAGAATCATCGCTCGCCGTCCGACTTGAGGAGCTTGGCGAGGTGGCGCTGCTCTTCGATGGTGAGCGGCGGCACCTCCCCCAAATCCCGCTGGCGCTTCCTGACGTAGGCGACCGCCCC
This sequence comes from Alphaproteobacteria bacterium, assembly GCA_035625915.1. NCBI lineage: Bacteria > Pseudomonadati > Pseudomonadota > Alphaproteobacteria > Alphaproteobacteria bacterium. The sequence continues at coordinate 37,048 of DASPOR010000183.1, forward strand.
CACGAGACCGATCAGGAAGACGATCCCCGGCGACAGCCAGAGCAAATATGTCGCTGGCTCGACCGGAGGCTTCAACAGGACGAACTGGCCGTAGCGCTCGACGATGTATTGAACGACCTGCGCGTCGCTGTCGCCTGCCATCAGTCGCTGCCGCACCAGGACGCGAAGGTCATGGGCGAGATCCGCATTCGAATCGTCGATCGATTGATTCTGGCACACGAGACAGCGCAAGCCTTGGCCGATGGCCCGCGCGCGCGCCTCGAGCGCTGGATCGGCCAGCATTTCCTGGGGTGTGACCGCGTGCGCGAGGCCGAGCGCCATCCATAGCACGGCAATCATGGCAAGGATCGTGCGCATCATTTGGCGAGTCGACTGAGGAGAGGGCGGATCACACCTTCCACGGCCTCGCGGTCGAGCGGGCCGACCTGCTTGTAACGGATCGTTCCCGTCGAATCGACGACGTAGGTCTCGGGCACGCCGTAAACCCCCCAATCGATGCCCGTGCTTCCGTCGCGGTCCGCACCGATGCGCTCATAGGGATCGCCCATCGCGGCCAGCAACTGCCGCGCATCCTCCGGCTTGTCCTTGTAGTCGATGCCGTAGAGCACCACCCCCTCCTTGGCGAGGTCCATGAGAATCGGATGCTCCTCCTTGCACGGCACGCACCAGGACGCGAAGACGTTGACGAGGACGGGCTTGCCCTTGAGATCGGCACTCGACAGCCCCGGCTTGCCGTCGATGAGCGCTGGCAGATTGAATTTCGGCGCAGGCTTGTCGATGAGGGCCGAGGGCACGATTGCCGGATCGCGTCCGAGGCCCGCGAAGAAGAATACCGCGATCGCGGCGAAGACAAGGAGAGGTGCGATGTAGACAAGCCGCTTCGCCATCGCCGCCTTCAATCCCCGGACGCGGTCGCGGCGGATTCGGGAAGCCGGCGGCGTGCGGGGGCTCCCACCCGCAGGCGGCGGTCGCTGAGCGAGAGAATGCCGCCCGCGGCCATCACGACGGCGCCGAGCCAAATCCAGGGTGCGAGCGGATTATCGTAAAGCCGTACTGTCCACCCACCCTGTCCATCGCTGTCCCCAAGGGCGGCATAAATGTCGGCGATGCCGGTGGTGTGGATTGCGGTCACGGCGGTATCGGCACCCGAGAGTGCGAAGGTGCGCTTTTGCGGCGTGAGGCGCGCGACGAGTCGCCCGTCGCGGGTCACCGTCATGTCGGCGCGCTGACCCTCGTAATTGGAGCCGTTCGCGGGTGCTACGTCGTCGAGGGAGACTTCGTAGCCCGCGAGCGCGACCTTCTCGCCCGGATGCATGGTGGCGATGCGCTCGACCCGCCACGCGGTCGTCCCGACAATGCCGGCTAGGGCGATGCCGAGCCCAGCATGGGCCAAGGCGGCGCCGTAAGTGGAACGCGGCAGATGGCGCGCACGCCGCAGCGTCTCGCCCAAAGCTGCCCTTCCGAGGTTCGTGCGCGCCGCAAGCTCGGCAAAGGCGCCAACGAAGAGCCACGCCGCGAGCGCCAGGCCGAAGACCGCAAGAATCGGCCCGCCCGAATGCAGATAGAGTGCGACAAGCCCGGCGAGGAAGGCCGCGGCCCCGGCCACCCAGAGCCTTTGAAGTGCTGCCGCCAGATCGGCGCGCTTCCAGCCGAGAAGCGGGCCGATCGGGACCGCGACGAGGAGTGGCGAGATCAGAGGAACGAAGGTCAAATTGAAAAATGGCGCCCCCACGGAGATCTTCGGCCCGCCGATCCTCTCGAGAAACAGCGGATAGAGCGTTCCGACCAGAACCGTCGCCGCGGCACTCGCGAGGATCAGGTTATTGAGCATGAGTGCTCCCTCCCGGCTGATCGGTGCAAAGAGGCCGCCGGGGGCCAGGTTCGGCGCGCGCACGGCGTAAAGGATAAGCGAGCCGCCGATGGCGATGACGAGAAGGGCAAGAATGAAGATGCCGCGCGCCGGACTGTTCGCGAAAGCGTGCACCGAGGTGAGCACCCCCGAGCGCACGAGGAACGTGCCGATAAGGCTCAGGGAAAACGTCACGATCGCGAGAAGGACGGTCCAGCTCTTGAGCGCGTCGCGCTTCTCGACGACGATCGCCGAATGAAGCAACGCCGTCCCGGCCAGCCACGGCATGAAGGACGCGTTCTCGACCGGGTCCCAGAACCAGAAGCCGCCCCAGCCGAGCGTGTAATAGGCCCACCAGCTTCCCATCGCGATGCCGAGCGTGAGCGTGCACCACGCGGCAAGCGTCCAGGGCCGGACCCAACGCGCCCAGCTCGCATCGACGCGACCCTCGATGAGGGCGGCGATCGCAAAAGAGAACGCCATCGAAAAGCCGACATAGCCGAGATAGAGGACCGGCGGATGGGAGGCGAGACCGGGGTCCTGCAGGATCGGATTGAGGCCCTGGCCGTCGGGCGGCGGCGGGAACACGCGGGCGAAGGGATCGGAGGTGAAGAGGATGAAGGCGAGGAAACCGAACGAGATCATCGCCTGCACGGCCAGCACGCGCGCCTGAAGGGTTGGCGGCAGGTTGGCGCCGAAGGTGGCGACCGCGGCACCGAATAGGGCAAGGATGAGGACCCACAACACCATCGAACCCTCGTGGTTTCCCCAAACGCCCGCGATCTTGTAAACGAGCGGCATCGTCGAATGGGAATTGATCGCCGCCGCATAGACCGAGAAGTCGGACGTTACGAAGGCGTGGACGAGGGCGAGAAATGCGGCGAGCACGAGGACGAATTGCATTTGCGCCGCCGGCCGCGCCACGGCGACAAGTGGCGCATTGGCGCGCGCCGCCCCGTAAAGCGGCAAGCTCGCCTGCGCCAAGGCGACGACGAGTGCGAGCACGAGTGCAAAGTGACCGATTTCGGCAATCACGGCTTGGGGCCTTCTTGCCAGCGGCCGGACTTCTTGAGGGCCTCAGCCACTTCGGGCGGCATGTATTTCTCGTCATGCTTGGCAAGCACGCTCGACGCCTGGAAGCTGCCGTCCGGTTGCAGCCTGCCTTCGGCGACGACGCCTTGGCCCTCGCGAAAGAGATCGGGCAGGATACCGACATAGCGGACCGGAATATCGTGCTTGAGATCGGTGACCTTGAAGCGCACCGATGAATCGGGCCCGCGCGTGACACTGCCGTCCTCGACGAGCCCCCCAAGGCGCACGACCCGGTCGGACGGCGCTCCCTTTTCCAGAAGCTCAGTCGGGCTCAAGAAGAACACGATGTTTTCCCGAAACGCATTCAGCACGAGCAACACCGCGACGCCAAGGATCGCCGCGCCGACGGTTACAAAAACAAGCCGCTTGCGTTTCGGCTTGAGCTTCACTTCCGCGGCTCCCGTCGCGGCCGACCCTCGAAGCGCTCAAGTTCCCGCTCGCGCGATCGCAATCCGCGGATGGCCACGACGAGAATGCCGATCAGCACGAGAAGGGTGAACCCATAAGCCGGCCAAACGAATGCGGCACGGCCGCCCATGTCGAGAAACTCTGCAACTCCATTCATGATCGTGGCTCCCCCGCGTGCCGTCAGGAAAGCTGCGGGAGGCTTTCGGCACCCGCGGCTTTTTGAAACGCGCTGAGGCGCAGGACGCGCAGCTTCCGCGCCGCGATTTCCGTGCGTACGCAGAGAAGCAGCACCGTCACGAAATAGAACGTGAAGCCGAACGCCATGAGAAAGAGCGGCAGCAGCATCTCGGGGGCGATGGTCGGCCCACCCATGCGGAAGACGCTCGCAGGTTGGTGGAGCGTGTTCCACCACTCGACCGAGAAATGAATGATCGGCACGTTGACGAATCCGACCACCGCGAGGATGGCGGCGGCCCGATTGCCCCGGGTCGGGTCTTCGAACGCACGCGACAAGGCGATGTGCCCGAGATAGAGGAAGAAGAGGACGAGGACCGACGTCAGCCGAGCGTCCCATACCCACCACGCCCCCCACATCGGCTTGCCCCAGAGCGATCCCGTCACAAGGGCGAGAAACGTGAACGAAGCACCGATGGGCGACGCCGCCTGGGCCACAAGATCGGCGAGCGGATGACGCCAGATGAGGGCAATCGCACTTGCGACGGCGACAACCGTATAAACGAAGAGCGCCATCCACGCCGCCGGCACGTGGACATACATGATGCGGACGGCCTCGCCCTGCTGATAATCGGGCGGGGAAGCGAAGAGCGCGAAATAGAGACCGAGCCCAAGGAAGCCCACGGCCCCTATGGAGCACCACGGCAGGATGGCGGCCGCGAGCCGCAGGAATCGATTGGGATTGGCGAAACGATGCATGCTCAAATCGAGCCTCGATTCCCTCGATTGCGCCTTCTACCCCCAATGGCTGACCTTGGCCAGCCCTCGCGACCCCGGTTCGATCCGACCCTCGCCAATCGTACTTGCCAAGGGTTAACGGAGGCAGGGGTATGGAAGGATATTACGACGACCTCCTATTCCACCGCCTGCTTGAGGGCTGCGGCACTCGCCCAAGGTGCGAGCACAAGCGCTGCCAGGAGAAACCCCGCCAGGATCGTGAGGTGGGGCCGAACGGCGAGCCCGGCAATGGCGCCGTCAACCGCCGCCACGCCGAAGATCAGCACGGGCACGTAAAGCGGCAAGACGAGAAGCGAGATCAACACCCCGCCGCGGCGAGCGCCAAGAACGAGGGCGGCCCCAATCGCCCCAACCAAGGTCAATGTCGGCGTTCCAAGCAGCATGGCAAGCAAAAGCTGGGCGAAGCCCATCGCCGGCAGGTCGAGCAGGACAGCAAGCAAGGGTGCAGCGACGATCAGGGGCAGGCCCGTTGTCAACCAGTGCGCCGCGCATTTGGCAAGGACAATGGAGCTGAGCGAGACGGGCGAGAGCACCAAAAGATCGAGCCCGCCATCCTCGAAATCGTTCTGGAACAGGCGTTCTAATGAAAGCAACGAGGCAAGCAGCGCCATGACCCAAATGACGCCCGGCGCAATCCGCGCGAGCGTTTCCGGCTCCGGACCAACGCCGAACGGAAAAAGAGCCACGGAAATTACGAAAAAGAGTACGACGACCAACGTGTCCGCACCTTGGCGCAGGGCGAGGCGCAAATCTCGGCTCAAGATGGCGAAAAGGGCGTTCACGGCGCAGCCTCGGCCGCGAAACTGTCGAGGCGCAACTCGCTCGCACCTGGCAGGGCCAACGATGCATGCGTCGCCAGCACCACCACCCCGCCGGCGGCGCGGTGTGCCGCAAGCATGTCTTCGAGTGCTGCCGTGGAGGGACGATCGAGTGCTGCGGTCGGCTCATCGAGCAGCCATAACGGGACGGGATTCGCGAGGAGGCGTGCGAGATTGAGCCTGCGCTTTTGCCCGGCAGAGAGAAAACGTCCCGGGATGTCGGCGGACGCCAGAAGGCCAAGGCGATCGAGGGCTGGGTCCACCGCAGCACCAGCGCCATCGCGCAACCTCGCCCAGAACATCAGGTTTTCCCGCACCGTCAGAACGGGCTTTACCGGGTCTTGGTGACCGATATGACAAAGCCGCGCCCGGTGGGCGTCCCAATCGAGCGATAACACGTTGCCTTGCCATAGGAGCGTGCCGGCGGCGGGACGAAGAAGGCCGGCGGCCAAGCGCAACAAACTCGATTTACCGCTGCCGTTCGGCCCCGTGAGCAAGAGTGCTTCGCCGGGATTGAGCGAAAAAGCGACGCCGGCGAAGACCATGCGCTCGCCGCGCGCGCACACCAGTTCATGCCCCTCGAAGAGCGCCATCGGCTCCTTGAATAACCGCAAGCTGCCCGCCCGTCACAGGAATTCGTGAGGACTGAAGTCCGCTGAATAAAAAAGCAGCCAGCGGGCAAGCCCGCCGGCTGCTAAAGATGGATCCGAGCCTTGTTCGCCCGGACCGGAGGCTGAGGGGGCAGCCTCTGGCAAAGAGGGGAGGTCTTTACCGACTATGAAGATGGGAAGGGATTGTGATCCGTCCAGGCCTGAAATGGGGCAAAAGTAAGGTATTTCGTGAACCGAGAATATACCCAACTAAACAATCAATTAGCTTTCGGCAATCGCATTTGCGAGCGACTCGGGGCACTCGCCCCGCACAGCACAACGGCGGGTGCGGTCAACGGACCTCGAGGTCCATCCAGGTTTCGAAGCAATGGTTCTTGGCGAGCGCCATGACGCCGATCGTGGCCCGGCAGCCGATCCCGCGCTCGGGGCCGAAGATTTCGGCAAACAGGTCGCTTAACCCGCTCGAGACGAGATTGGGGTCGGTGAAGCCGGGCGCGCAGACGACGAAGTTGAGGGTCCGCACGAGTGCCACGACGTTGTCGAGATCACCCACGGCCTGTTTTATCCCGGCGAGGCAGTTGATCGCGGTCTGGCGGGCGGCCGCATAGGCTTCGGCGACCGTGACTTCGGCGCCGACGCGGCCGGGATGGAGTGCCGTCCCATCGGAAAGTTCCGGCACTTGACCGGAAAGGACCAGAAGATTTCCGCTCCGGTGGAAGGGCTTCATCTTGCCGTACTTGGCGCCGTAATAAGTGCCGGCGCCATAGGCCGGCAGCTCGATTCCCATCGCCTCGATCTTCCGCTCGATCTCCATCGTCGCGTCTCCATCGGCCTGGGCTTGATGAACATGGGCCGGATCAACATGGGCCGGGCCAACATGGGCCGCCGTCAAGACCGGGGCAGCACGGCGGTCGCCTCGATTTCGACCTTCGCCCGATCCTCGACGAGCCCGGACACCTGAACAAGCGCCATCGTCGGGAAGTGGTTGCCGATCACCTCGCGATAGGCAGCGCCGACTTCGCGCAGGTTTGCGAGATATTCCTGCTTGTCCGTCACATACCATGTCATGCGCGCAATATGCTCGGCCTTGGCCCCCGCTTCGGCAAGCACGGCAAGGATGTTTTGAAGCGCCTGGCGGACCTGCCCTGGGAAGGAGTCAGTCTCGAAATGGCCGGCCGGGTTCCAGCCGATCATCCCCGCCACGAAAACGAACCGGCCTTCGGCAGTCATCCCGTTGCTGTAGCCCTTGGGGCGAGGCCATCCCGGCGGGAGCAGGGTTTTCATCGCACACCTCCCTTCGTCGCATTCGATGTCGCCATCGTGCAGACATTCTGACAGCCAGACTGTCGCGCGTCATGGCCGGAACGTTGGAAGGCGCGGACGGCCGAACATGTGGATGCGCGGGCTTGACGAATGAAGAGATCGCGCCCTCATGGTTCGAGACGCCTCGCGCCGGCGGCCGCCTCAGCGGCCGCCTCTTTGCGTGACGCAGAAGAAGGCGCGCGAAGCGCGCCAGGAGGCTCCTCACCATGAGGATATTTATTTATATGATTAAAGTCCTCATCCCGAGGAGGTGCGCAGCACCGTCTCGAAGGATGAAGAGCCTCTCACAACATTAACGTCCTCATCCTGAGGGCGATAAAAATGAAAACAATCCTCCCAAGCCAATGGCTCAGTCGAATCTCGCCGTGAAATGCAAGCGCACGAGTGAGCACGACAAAAGCGCTTGCATATCCACCGAAAATTACTTTAGACTTAAAATAATTTCCTCCCAAGCACGGAGCTTGGCGGTCATGTCCCCGGGTGCCACAAACAAGGCGTCGGATCGCGCTCGATCGGCGGCGATCGCCAAGCCGGTATCCGACGCCCTGCCGCTTGCCGGCCGCGCGGCCGTCGTCACCGGTGGTGGGCGCGGCATCGGTGCCGCGATCGCGCGCCGCCTTGCCTTGCTCGGTGCGGATCTCACGCTTGTCGGCCGGTCGCGGGACACGCTCGGCGCCCGCGCCCGGTCGCTTGAAGAAGAAACCGGTCGCCGGATCGCGTGGGCGAGTGCCGACGTGGCCGACCGGCGCGCGCTCGAATCCGCCTTCGAGACGGCGCGTGCTGCCCACGGTTCGCCGCTGATCCTCGTGAACAATGCGGGCGTCGCAAGAAGTGCCGCGTTCGCCAAGACCGATGCGGCCCTCTGGGACGAGATGCTGCGCGTCAATCTCACGGGCGCATTCCATGCGGCACAAATAGCCTTGCCCGGCATGATCGAGGCCGGTTGGGGCCGCATCGTCAACGTGGCGTCGACCGCCGGTCTCATCGGCTATCGCTATGTCAGCGCCTATTGTGCCGCAAAGCACGGTCTCGTCGGCCTGACCCGCGCTTTGGCGCTCGAGGTGGCGGCGAAAGGCGTTACCGTGAACGCGGTTTGCCCAGGCTTCACCGACACGGACCTGCTCGCGGGGGCCGTCGCGAATATCGTCGAAAAGACCGGCATCGACGAGGTGGGGGCGCGCGCCGAACTTGCCAAGACCAATCCGCAAGGCCGCCTTGTTCAGCCGGACGAAGTGGCGCAGACCGTCGCTTGGCTTTGCCTGCCCGAATCGAGTGCCCTCACCGGCCAGGCTATCGCCGTCGCGGGCGGAGAGGTGATGCGATGAATGAGTCGGCCGAAGCCGGTGGCGCCATGCAGCTCGATTACGAGAGTTCGGCGCGGCACGACGACCGGCTCGACCTGCGGGTCTGGCTGCGGCTTTTGACCTGCGCCAGCATGATCGAGCGGCGCGTGCGTCAGCGTTTGCGCAACAGCTTCGATCTCACGCTCCCGCGCTTCGATCTCATGGCGCAGCTCGACCGCGCACCCGAGGGATTGACCATGGGCGCACTCTCGCGCCGGCTCATGGTGACGAACGGCAACGTGACCGGACTGATCGAGCGCATGGCGAGCGAGGGTGTCGTCGAGCGCGCAGCCGCACCCCACGACCGGCGCGTACAGGTCGTGCGTCTCACCCGAGCCGGGAAAGCCGCATTCGACGCGATGACGCCCGAGCACGGCGATTGGATCGAAGGGATGATGCGGGAATTGAGTCGAAAAGACCTGGCGGATCTCTATGCGCTCCTCGCACGCCTGAAGCGTTCGGTCGAGCACGCTGAAAAAAACGCGCGTGCCGGGGCGAGGGGGCCGTAATGGCGGGCGAGCGGCAGGTGAAGAGCGAACCGTCGACCGCGGTCTGGCAGGCAAAACACTTTAGCCTTCACGTCGAAGGCAAGGTCGTGACCGTGACCCTAGACCGGCCGGAGCGCAAGAACCCGCTGACGTTCGAGAGTTATGCCGAGTTGCGCGACTTCTTCCGCCATCTCGTCGGCGAAGGTTCGGTCAAGGCGGTGATTCTCACGGGGGCCGGCGGGAATTTCTCCTCGGGCGGGGATGTGCACGACATCATCGGCCCGCTCGTGGGGATGGCGATGCCCGATCTTTTGAAGTTCACCCGCATGACGGGCGATCTCGTGAAGGCCATACGCGGCTGTCCGCAACCCGTGATCGCGGCGATCGATGGCGTTTGCGCAGGCGCCGGCGCCTGCCTCGCGATGGCGAGCGACCTTCGCATCGGCACGCCGCGAAGCAAGGTTGCATTCCTCTTCGCTCGCGTCGGCCTCGCTGGATGCGATATGGGTGCTTGCGCCATCCTGCCGCGCATCATCGGGCTCGGGCGTGCCGCCGAGCTTTTGTTCACCGGCCGCTCGATGAGTGCGGAAGAGGCCGCTGCCTGGGGCTTCTACAACCGGATCGCCGCCCCCGATGCGCTCGTGGCCGAAGCGTCTTCGCTCGCTCTCTCCCTCGCGGAGGGACCTACCTTCGCGCACGCGATGACCAAGCGGATGCTCGATCAGGAAATGACGATGGGCATTGCCGAAGCGATCGAACAGGAAGCGCAGGCGCAAGCGATTTGCATGCAATCGGGCGACTTTCGTCGGGCCTATGAGGCCTTCGTCAAGAAGACCAAGCCGGCCTTCGAGGGAAGCTGATTCGATGCCCGACACGAGCTTTCTCGCTTGGCCGTTCTTCGACGAGGCGCACCGACGCCTGAAGGATCGGCTCGATCCGTGGGTGGCGGCGGAAATCGCACCGCACGAGCACGACGAACACGATGTCGACGCACTCTGTCGCCATTTCGTGGCACGCCTCGGCGAGGGCGGCTGGCTGCGTTACGCGGTTCCGGCATCCCACGGCGGGATTGCCGCGGCACTCGACGTGCGCAGCCTTTGCTTGCTGCGCGAAACGCTCGCCCATCGCACGGGCCTCGCCGATTTCGCCTTTGCGATGCAAGGGCTCGGCAGCGCCTCGATCGCCCTTTTCGGATCGGAGGCACTCAAGGCGCGCTACCTCCCGCGCGTCGGGGCGGGCAAGCAGATCGCCGCCTTCGCCCTATCCGAACCCGAGGGTGGGTCCGACGTCTCGGCCCTCCAGTGTGTCGCCCGGCAAGAGGGCGACTGCTATGTGATCGACGGACGCAAGACGTGGATCTCGAACGGCGGGATCGCCGATCACTATGTTGTTTTCGTGCGCACCGGCGAAGCACCCGGTGCCAAGGGCCTCTCGGCCCTCGTGGTGGACGCGGACAACCCCGGCCTCAAGATCGCGGAGCGTTTGCGCGTCATCGCACCCCATCCGCTCGCGACCCTGTCGTTCGAGGATTGCCGCGTGCCCGCCGCGCATCTCCTCGGTAAGGCAGGGGAGGGCTTCAAGATCGCGATGGCGACGCTCGACATCTTCCGGGCAACGGTCGGGGCGGCCGCCCTCGGCTTTGCGCGGCGCGCGCTCGACGAGGCGCTTGCCTATGCCGCACACCGTGCTGCCTTCGGAAAACCGATCGCCGAGCATCAGCTCATCCAGGCAAAGCTCGCGGACATGGCGCTCAAGGTCGATGCGGCGGCCCTCCTCGTCTACCGTGCGGCCTGGACCAGGGATTCACTCGGCGGGCGTGTCAGCCGCGAATCGTCGATGGCCAAGCTCTATGCGAGCGAGGCGGCGCAAGAGGTGATCGACGAGGCGGTGCAAATCTTCGGCGGCATGGGCGTTCTTTCGGGTGCCGTGGTTGAGCGGCTCTACCGCGAAATCCGTGCGCTCAGGATCTACGAGGGCACGAGCGAAATTCAAAGGCTCGTGATCGCAGCGCAGACGCGCGCCGCCCACGATGGGGTGCTGAATGCGTCATCGCCCGCCAAAGAGGAAAAGGAGCCGGCGGCATGAAGCTCTTCGAACCCCTCACCATCAACGGCATGACGATCCCCAATCGTGTGCTGGTGCCCGCGATGGTGACGCGGCTCTCGGGCGAGGACGGCTTTGTCAACGACGCCGTGATCGAGCGCTACGTGCGCTATGCTGAGGGCGAAGTCGGGCTCATCGTCGTCGAAGCGACAGCCGTGCATGGCGCCAAATCGGGCCCTCTGTTGCGGTTGAGTGATGACTGTTTCGTGCCCGGCCATAGCGAGCTTGTCAAACGTGTGCACGATTGCTCGGAGAGCAAGATCGTGCCGCAGATCATCCACTTCATGAAAGTGGCGCGCTCGGGCTGGCGTCAGACGATCGACAGCCTGTCGCCTTCGGAGATCGATCGGATCGTCGACGAGTTCGGCAACGCCGCCGGCCGTGCGCGCGAAGCCGGCTATGACGGCGTCGAGCTTCACTCGGCGCATGCCTATACACTTTCGTCCTTCCTCTCCAAGCGAAATCCGCGGCGCGACGAATATACCGGCCGCACGCTCGAAGGGCGTCTGCGCATGTTCGGCAAGGTGCTCGCCAAAGTGCGGGAAAAGGTCGGGCGGGACTGGCCGGTCGGCGTGCGCTTCCTCGCCGAGGAATGCATCAAGGACGGCTACACCGTCGAGGAGGCCAAGCTGATCGGACTGCGCATGGCGCAACTCGGCATCGACTACATTTCGCTCTCCGTCGGCGGCAAGTTCGAGGACGCCATTCACCGCGAGGGACAGCCGCTTTATCCCTATACGGGCTATTCGGGCGATCGTTGCATGCCCGGCGATTGGTATCCCCCCTTGCCGCACGCAAGCCTCGCGGCGACGATCAAGTCGTTCATCGATGCGAAGGGCTTCAACGTGCCGGTCGCGTCGGTCGGCAAGATATCGGATCCAGTGGATGCCGAGCGTCTTCTTGCCGACGGCAAGGCCGACATCATCGGCATGGCGCGCCAGCTCCTCGCCGATCCCTTCTGGCCGAGGAAGGCACGCGAGGGCCGCGCCGACGAAATCGTGCGCTGCATCTATTGCAACGTATGCAAGCAGCTCGACGAGAATTTCAAGGAGGTCCACTGCTTCCTGTGGCCCAAGGATGCACGGCAGGCTCCCCTCGACGACCGCAGCGGCGAACGGCCGCGCTGGGGCGAGGATCGAGGGGGGCTCAGCGCCACCTTCGAAGACGGCAAGGTCAAGCTCCTTTGGTTGAAACCGGTATCGGGGAAAATATCCGGTTACGACGTCTATCGTGCGGAGGATGACGGGGAGGTGCGCTGCCTCGAGGCGGTCAAGGGTACTCGATTTGTCGACCGCAGCGTGCTCGGTGGCCTGCGCTACACATATTATGTCAGGGCCTACGACGCGAGCGGGCGCGCGAGTGCGCCGAGCAACTGCGTCGCGATCGAGCCCGGCATTCCCGGATTCGACGAGACGACGCCGAGCCCGAGCAGCGAGGTCCTTCATGCCTGAGGTGCCACCCCTCCCCCCAGGCGGAGTCGCAAGCGCCCACACGGACACGTTCGCGCGCGACAACCTCCCGCCGTTCGAGCTGTGGGCCCGCATGGATTATTCGCCGCTCCCGGAACTCAAGGCATACCCCAATCGCATCAACGCAGCGCGCGAACTCCTCGACCGCCACGTTGCCGCGGGGCGCGGCAGTCGGCCGGCGATCTGGTTCGAGGGTGCGGTCTGGAGCTATGCCGATCTCAAGGATCGCTCGGACCGAATAGCACGCGTCCTCAGGACCGAGTTCGGCCTCGTTCCAGGCAACCGCGTCCTTTTGCGCGGTCCCAACAATCCGATGATGGCGGCGTGCTGGTTCGGCGTGTTGAAGGCAGGCGGGATCGCTGTCGCGACGATGCCGCTATTGCGTGCGCGCGAACTCGTCTACGTCCTTGAAAAAGCCCAAG
>DASPOR010000184.1 GCA_035625915.1 Alphaproteobacteria bacterium
GTCGCAAAGGTGAGGGGGAGATCGCTTCCGAATCAGTTGTCATTTTGTCACGATTGGTCCGTGCGACCGGTGCAAGCCGACGTGTTCCGTGCCGGCGAGCTCAGAAAAAGGGGGCGTTCGCCCCCTCTCTCGCGATCTTGGTAATGCCTCTCCGTCGGCATCCGATCAATTCCGGCTTGCGGGGTCCATGACGCGGAAATTCGAGCGCGTCGGCTGTTCGTCCCCAAAAAAAGTGCTGCGTTCTAGCGGACGTTTAGAGGTGCGTGAGCACCGCCTCGGCGCTGCTTGCCTCGAGCTTGCCGGGCGCTTCCTCAACGCCCATCCACTTGACCGCACCCTTGTCGACGATCATGGCATAACGTTTTGAGCGAAGCCCAAGCCCTGCCGCCGACAGGTCCTGTTCGAGCCCGGCCGCCTTCGTGAAATCGGCATTGCCGTCAGCGAGCATCATGACCTTTTCGCCAGCACCCTGTTCCTTGCCCCACGCCCCCATCACGAAGGCGTCATTGACCGAGATGCAAGCGATTGTCGACACGCCCTTTTTCTTGATCGCGTCCGCGTGCTGAACGAATCCAGGCACGTGTTTGGCCGAGCATGTTGGCGTGAACGCACCCGGCAGGCCGAACAGAACAACCTTCTTACCCGCGAAAAGCTCATCGGTCGTGATTTCGGCTGGACCGTTGGCGCCCATGTACTTGAGCTTAACGGACGGAATCTTGTCTCCAACCTTGATGGTCATTGTCCTACCCCATTATTGAGAATGAAACATGATGAAAGCCGATGCGGCCCTCACGGAACTTGGGTCGGATGCGGGGTCGCCCGCTCGTCTCAAGCCTTCGATGGCGCACAATAAATACGATTCTTCGTGGGAAATATAGCCCCTTTTGGGGGCTTTCCTGGTTCTGCCGAGCGACTGGAGCGCGCCTAGTTTTGAGAGGTGCGCTTTATCGGCCCCGCCTTGTCGAGCGCTTCGGCAACGAGATCTGGAGTCAAAAGCTCCGGCAGAGGAATCCCGGCCGGGGCGCCCGGGCCGTAGACGACGTTGAACGGAATCCCATAGCGTCCGAAGCTTGTAAGATAGCTTGCAATCTCGTCCGAAGGCCGCGTCCAATCGGCGAGCATGCGCACAACCGACGGCGCCGCGAGCATTTCAGCGACCGGCGGGCGATCGAGCACGAGCGTTCTGTTCGCCTTGCAAGTGATGCACCAATCCGCCGTCACGTCGACGAAGACGATCTTGCCTTGGGCGACGAGGCTGGGGATTTCGGCGCGCGCGAAAGTCGACCAGCCTAGATTCTCGCGCCCGGTCTCGCCGGCTTTGTCCGCCGGCAGTTCCCCTGGCAAGGCAAATGCAAAGATCACGAGTGCCGCAACCGCCACCGCACCCGACCGGCGCGCGAAGTCAGGCCACAGCCGGCGGGCCCAAAGGACCAGGGGAATTCCAGCAAGGCACAGTGCGACCGCAACGGCCGCGCGTACACCGAATATTCCGGCCATCACCGAGGCTAGCCATAGAGCGGTCGCTGCCAGCGCCGCGCCGAGGATTACCTTCACGGTCACCATCCAACGGCCGGGCGCGGGCAAATGCCGTGCAAGACCCGGAACGGCAGCCACTAAAAGGTACGGCAGGGCAAGCCCGATCCCAAGGGCCGTAAAAATCGCGGCGATTTCGAACGATCCTCGGGCGAGCGCAAACCCGACGGCTGTGCCGAGGAAAGGGGCAGAGCATGGAGTTGCGAGGACCGTCGTGAAGGCGCCCGTGAGGAATTGGCCGACGATACCCTGCTGCCCTTTGCCAGGCTGTTCCGTCATCGCGTCGGCGAGAAATCCCGGCAAGCGTATCTCGAAAAGGCCCCAAAGGTTCGCCGCAAAGAGCACGCAAATGACGGCAAGTGCCGTCAGGAACACGGGATCCTGAAACTGGATACCCCAGCCGACCGCACGGCCAGCGAGCTTGAGGGCGATTGTTGCAACGGCAAGAAGAAGAAATGCAAAGACGATCCCCGCCGCAGACGCGAGGAAGCTTGCGCGTATGGCACTTCGCCCTGCCCCCGCATGCGTGACCACCCCGAGAAGCTTCAAGGAAAGTACCGGCAGCACGCATGGCATAAGGTTGAGGGTGAGCCCGCCGACGAGTGCAAGGAACAGCATGAGGGCGAGCAACCCCGCTCCGGACTTGGCCGGTGCCGCATCGGGGGTGATGCTCATCTCGAGCGAGCGCGGGCCGTCGACCAGGGTGAGCCTGAGTGGGGTCGTTCGCCAGTCGGGAAACTCCTTGGCGACGGTGCCTATTGCAACGCGCAACGTCGCGAGGCGTCCGGAGTCTGTGAGTGCGACAGTCGGAGCGGCGAAATCGAGTGGGGACGGACCCTCGACAAAGAGATCGGGGCGCTGGAACGGCTCCCGCGCCGACGCCATGACTTCGAGAACCGGCTTCCCCGGCGATCCGGCGATCGCCGCGCGCTCGATCGAGAGACCAACCGCGCGGTCGCCGCGAGGAACCTCATTCTCGAAGCGATCGATGAGGTGGGTAAATGCCGTCGGTGCCGCCGGACCCGCCGGAAGATCGAGCGCCAGTTCGGCCGTATAGGGAATGCAGATTTCCCGACAGGTGAGGTAGTCCACCTTCGCCTTGAGGGAGACGGGTTCCCCCACCCGAGTAAGCTCCGCATGAATCGGGAACACCACCCTATCGTGATATCCGAGCGTGTCGAGGCCCAGGACCGAAAAACGCTCGGGTGCCGGCCAAAGAATTTCGGCATGCGCCAGGTTTTGCGATCCGTCCCATTCGACGTGAGGCGGAAATCCGGCCGCACCCGGACTGCGCCAATAGATCTTCCATCCGGGCTGGAGCTTGAAGTCGAGGCCGAGCTGGACGGTCCTCGCGTCGCCCGCGGCGGCAGCGGCAGAGATCAGGCGCACTTCCGTCTGATCCGTAAGTGCTGGCTGAGATGCACCCGGTTCCACCACAGATGCTGCCTCGACAACGTCGCCAGGAGCCTTGGATTGGCCCCGCTCTTGGCCGACACTTGCGTCTACGCCTCGAGTTGTGTCGGAGGTTGGCAGAGAGGTTTGGGCGTCCGCCTGCCAGAAAACCGCGGCGAGGGCGAGAGCCGCAATGGGGAGGCCAGCGCGCTGGAGGACGGCTCGAAGCCAGTGTCGATACGCAAAAACCTGCCCCAACATTCGAATATTCGCCACGCGGATTAAGGGTTAATCAGCATATTTCGTGCACATATAAACCCGATCGGGCGGCTTCACAAACACGCCTGATTCACAAAGATGTGTTAGACTCGGCTTGTTTGGAGATTGCGCGCACCATATGTGAGTCATCATGAAGATTGCCGTGGCCGCAACGGGTTACCTCGCGGGACAGCTGCTTATCGCCATGCCGACGATGCAGGATCCGCGCTTTGCCAAGACAATCGTTTATATGTGCGCGCACAGTGCCGAAGGTGCGATGGGGCTCGTCGTCAATCGCACGCTCAAGCAGTTCACTTTCCTCGAACTTCTGGATCAGATCGGTATTCCGGCGAGAGGTACGACCAAGGATA
Organism: Alphaproteobacteria bacterium; assembly: GCA_035625915.1. NCBI lineage: Bacteria > Pseudomonadati > Pseudomonadota > Alphaproteobacteria > Alphaproteobacteria bacterium. The sequence goes on from DASPOR010000184.1 coordinate 3,555, forward strand.
TTCGCGTGCATTTTGGTGGACCGGTCGAATCCGGGCGCGGCTTCGTGCTTCACTCGGGTGATTTCCATGCCGACGGGACCCTGGTTGTCGAGGAGAGTGTCGCCCTCACCGCCTCAATTGACATCCTCAAGGCGATCGCCGATGGACAAGGACCGCGTTGTTCGCTACTCGCCTTGGGCTATGCCGGCTGGGGACCCGGCCAGCTTGAGGACGAGATCCAGGCCAACGGCTGGCTCAGCGTGCAATCGGACGAGGCGCTGCTCTTCGACAACGATCTTGATACCAAATGGGAGCGCGCGATGGCTAAACTCGGCGTCGATTCTCGCATGTTGTCCGATAACGCCGGTCACGCCTGAATCAATTCATGCCAGAGTCAATCGACGCCCGAATCAATTACGCCACACCAAATTTTTTCATTCACTCGTAGACCGACTCGGTCGACGCCGGATATCCGGCTTCCGTCCCGATAAGCGCGAAAAGGAGATGATCGCTCCACTCGCCATTGATACGAAGATATTTGCGCGCGTAGCCTTCCTCTTTGAAGCCGATCTTTACCAGCACGCGGCGGCTTGCCGTGTTCGTCGGCAGGCATGCCGCCTCGAGACGATGGAGCTCGAGCGCTTCGAACGAAAATGCCACAACGGCCCGAAGCGCGTCGGTCATGTATCCGTGGCGTGCATAGGGTTGCCCGATCCAGTACCCAAGCGTGCCGGACTGGGCGACGCCGCGGCGAACATTTCCTAGCGTCACGCCACCAAGGAAGCAGTTGTCCTCCTGTCGAAAGACGAAGAAGCTATAACCGGCGTCCTCGCGCCAATCGATGCCGTAGCGGCGAAGTCGCCTGCGAAACGAATCGCGTGTCAACGCATCGGGCGGCCATGTCGGCTCCCAAGGCATCAGGAAATCGCGTGATGCCGCCCGCAGATCGGCCCACGGGCGCCAATCGCGATCTTCCGGCATGCGCAAATAGGTGAGGCGGCCAGCGAGACGGGTCGGCGCGGGTGGTGATCCGGAGAGGGGGCGCAGGAGCCTCATCCGCGACCGCTCCGCCCTAATTCAGCCGCCGCGCGACCGACTCGTAGGACTCGAGTCGAGAAATCGGACCGAGCGCGGCAAGTGTCGGCCTCGATGCAGTCAGCCGCGTCGCGATGCGCGCGATCGCGGCTTTGTCGACGGCCTCGATCAGCTTGATCGTTTCGCTGGTCGGAATCGGGCGGCCGAAGACGAGCAACTGCTGGCCGAGTTGCTCGGAACGAGCACCCGTGCTCTCAAGCGACATGAGGATGCTCGCTTTAAGCTGCGCCCGTGCCCGGCTAATCTCCTCTTCGCTCGCCGTTTCGCCGACCGAACGCAATTCATCGCAGACGACGCGGACGACCTCGGGCACGTCAGCCTCGCTGGTTCCCGCATAGACGCCGAACGTCCCGCAATCGGTGAAACTCGACGCAAAGGCGTGGATCGAGTAAACGAGCCCGCGCTTTTCGCGAACCTCCTGGAAGAGGCGCGACGACATTCCGCCGCCAACGAGTGTGGAATAAACCTGCAGCGCGTGGAAATCGGGATCGTGATACGAGAGCCCGTCGAGCCCCAGGATGACGTGGACCTGCTCGAGGTCGCGCTCGGATCGGAAGTCGCCGCCGCGGTAGCGCCCCTCGGCTATCGTCGGCGACGCGCCTGCGGGCAAATGGAGGAATGCATCGGCCGCAAGCTCGACGAGCTGCGCGTGCGCGATTTTGCCGGAGGCAGCGACGATCATGCGCGACGCGCCGTAGTGGTGCGCCATGTAGCCGAGGAGTGCATCCCGGCCCATGTGTTCGACAAGCTTCGCTTCACCCAACACGGGTCGACCGAGCGGCTGATTGGGGAACGCCGTCTCTTGGAAATAATCGAAGACGATGTCGTCAGGCGTGTCGAGCGCCTGGCCGATTTCCTGCAGCACCACGGCGCGCTCGCGCACCAATTCATCCTCATCCATTATCGAATGCTGGAGAATGTCCGCGATGATGTCGACTGCGAGTGTGGCATCCTCGTGCAGCACCTTCGCGTAGTACGCGGTCAATTCCCGCGATGTATAGGCGTTGAGCACACCGCCAACCGCCTCGATCTCCTCGGCGATCGCGCGGGCCGAGCGTCGCTTGGTTCCCTTGAACGCCATATGCTCGAGAAGATGCGAAATTCCATTGATATCGGCCGTCTCGAAGCGCGTGCCGGCGCCAACCCACACCCCCAAGGAGACTGTCTCGACCTGCTCCATTCGGTCGCTGACCACAGTGAGCCCGTTCGGTAGTTTAGTCACCTCGACATTCAGTGCCGGCCCGTTGTGGGACCTCGGCGGCAGCACCTGCAAGCCAGCCATATTTTAAAACCCTTTTCTGATCAATATGTTATCGGGAAGCGCCCAATTCGGGTCAACGCCCTCGGCGCTCATCATACGACGACGGCCGGCTAAAGTTGTACTGCCGAATTGGGGATGGGTTCATGCCGCTCCGCGCATGGCGGCACGCTCACGTACGAATTCCTCGACCAACGTTAAGTTATTGTCAAGTATAGAATATTTTTCCCCGCGCTGAAACAGGTCGGCAAGACGGGGGGGCAAGGCCGGGCGTACGCCGGTGGCCCCTTCGACCGCATCGGGGAATTTGGCTGGATGCGCGGTTGCAAGCGCGATCATGGGAGTTGCCGCGTCCTTTCGCCGCGCACGGCCGGCCGCGACGCCGATGGCACTGTGGGGGTCGAGAAGCTCCCCTGTCGCGCGATAGACGTCGGCAATCGCTTGCTCGGTCGCGGGATCATCGACGCGGTAGCCTGAGAAGAGACGACGCAAAATCTCCCAATCGGACGCCTCGAGCATCAGCCGGCCTTCGTCGCGGAAGCGCTGCATCGCGTCAGCGACCCGCATGCCATCGCGGCCTAATACATCGAAAAGCAGGCGCTCGAAATTCGATGAGACTTGGATATCCATGCTCGGCGAAAGCGACGGCTCGACCGCGCGCATTTCCATCGTCCCCCCGTCAAAAAGACGCGTCAGGATATCGTTCCGATTCGAGCCGACGACCAACTGGCTTATCGGCAGACCCATCTCGCGCGCCGCATAACCCGCAAAAACATTGCCGAAATTGCCCGTCGGTACAGAGAAGGCCACGCGGCGCTCTGGCGCGCCAAGTGCTAGTGCCGCCCAGACGTAATAGGGAATCTGGGCCATGATGCGCGCCCAATTTATCGAGTTGACTGCGGAAAGCCGCAGCTCCTCGCGAAACGGCTGATCGTTGAACATCGCCTTCACGATGTCCTGGCAATCGTCGAAGCTGCCCTTGAGCGCTATGTTCCAAACGTTGGGCGCGTCGACGGCCGTCATCTGTCGACGTTGCACTTCCGAGACCCGACCGTGGGGATGAAGGATGAAAATGTCGACCGAGTCTCGGTCTCGACAGGCCTCGATCGCGGCCGACCCCGTATCTCCCGACGTGGCGCCGACGATCGTTGCGCGCTCGCCGCGGCGCGTCAGCACGTAGTCGAAAAGTCGTCCGACAAGCTGGAGGGCCAAATCCTTGAACGCGAGCGTGGGGCCATGAAAGAGTTCTAGCAGCCAGTCATTCACCCCGAGTTGCTTCAGGGGTGTCACGGCGCGGTGGTCGAATGAGGCGTACGCCTCACGTACAAGGGATGCGAACACGTCCTCTGGGATGCGCCCACCAAGGAATCGCTCCATCACGCGCGTTGCCAGCTCCGGATAGGTCAATTCGCGAAAGGCGACAAAGTCGCTGGCCATCAGGCGAGGCCAAGTCTCGGGCAAATAAAGCCCACCATCGCGCGCCAAACCGGCGAGCAGCACTTCGTCGAAGACGAGTACCGGGGCGTTCCCTCGGGTGCTGATGAATCGCAAAGGCCGGTTGTCCTTTTTCGAACTTCAATCTAGCCGATCGCGACCGCCGACGAATTGCCGAGATAGCGGTCTTCGAGATGTCGCTCGAAAATCTTGGGATCGAGCGGCCGCCCGGTTGCCTCAGTGATAAGCTCGGAAGCCGGGAGTAGCGAAGCCTTGCCGTGGACATGCTTGCGCAGCCAAGCAACGAGCGGACCGAAGTTGCCGTTCCGGATACCGTCGAGGATCGATGGATCGTCTCGCTTGGCCGCACCGAAGAACTGGGCCGCCGTCATGGCGCCGAGCGTGTAGGTGGGAAAATAGCCCCAGGCGCCATCGTACCAATGGATATCCTGAAGGCACCCGCGCCGATCGTCCGGGGGACGAATGCCGAGCAGCTCTTCCATGCCGTCATTCCAAGCGCCCGGAAGATCGGCGACGGCAAGATCGCCGGCCAGCATCGCCCTTTCAAGTCTGTAGCGCAAAATGACATGAGCGGGATAGCTCACTTCGTCCGCCTCGACCCGGATCAAGCTGCGCTCGACACGCGTATAGTGACGGTAGAGGTTTTCCGCGTCCCACGAGGGGCCGCTGGCACCAAATGCGGCCCTGGCAAGGGGCGCTAGATAGGCCAAGAACTCGCGGCTGCGGCAGGCTTGCATTTCGATGATCAGGGACTGGCTTTCGTGAATACTCATGCCGCGGGGTTCTCCGACCGGCTGATAGCGCCAATCCGCGGGCAGACCGCGTTCGTAAAGCGCATGGCCGGTTTCGTGGAGGACACCCATGAGGCTTTCGGTGAAATCGTTTTCGCTGTATCGCGTGGTGATGCGCACATCGTCCGGCGTTCCGCCGCAGAAAGGATGAAGGCTTACGTCAAGCCGACCGTGACGGAAATCGAAGCCGACGACACCCATGAGCTTTTCGCAGAGCGATCGCTGCCGCTCGATCGGAAACGGCCCGTCGAGCACGTGCGCTGCACCTTCCGTTGCCTGGCGATCGAGTACGGTTTCGAGAAACGGGCGCAGGAACTTCGAGAGCGGATCGAACACGCGATCGATCTCGGCGGATTTGCCGTCCGGCTCCCATTCGCCGAGAAGCGCGTCATAGGGTGTGAGACCGAGCTTCGCCGCCTTCGCCGCCGCCACCTCGCGCTGAAGTGCGAGGACGATTTCAAGCTGTGGCCGGATCATCGCAAAGTCGCTCTTTGGACGCGCCTCGCGCCAAAGCGCTTCGCACGCCGCATTTCCCTTCGACAGCGCTTCGACTAGGTGAGCGTCGATCGCCGTCGCATGCACGTAAGCACGAGTCATCTCCCGCAAATTGGCGCGTTGCCAGGGGCCAAGGTCGGCATCGGAGGCTGCGGCGCTCTCCAACAATTCGCCCACACGCGGATCCGTCATCAATTCATGGACAAGGACGTGAAGCGTGGCGGTTTGTTCGGCGCGCGACGCCTGGCCTCCCGGCGGCATGACGGTTGCCAGATCCCATTGCAGCATCGAGATTGCGTGCCGCACATTCACGATGCGGCGAAACCGCCGCTCGAGTTCCTCATAGGCCGACATCAGGTGCGCTCCGCTTCATCGTCCGACTCGCTCGCGTGCCGCTCCTTGGCCAGGTTGCGGTGATAGATCACGTAGATAACACCCAGGGAGACAGCAAATGAATACCACGTGATGGCGTATTGCAGATGGTTGTTCGGAAGATCGATCGGGCTTTGCCCGCCGATCGGGTAGCCGCCGGGATTGGGGTCCGGGCCGGCATCGACAAAATAGGGCCGAACCCCTCCGAGATTCGCCCATTTCGCCATCGCTGGAATGTCGACGTAAAACCAGATGTCGTTCTGCGGCTCGTTGTCCGGCACGAGCCAGTTTTGCTTCTGGCCGCGGCGCAGCAATCCCTCGAGCGTAACGGTTCCGGCAATTTCGCCTGTCGAGCGCGTCGAGGGGTCCTTGCGCTCAATAGGGATCCAGCCGCGATCGACGAGTATCGTGCTGCCGTCATCGAGACGAAGGGGGGTCACGACATGGTAGCCAACGTTGCCGTTGAGCGAGCGTGCGGCAAGATACATTTCCTTGTCGTTGCGAAACTCGCCGCGCACCTGCGTTTTGCTGAAATCGTAGCTATCAGGCAACGCATTTTCGGCGGGCAGTGGGATCGGGGCCGAGGTCGAGCGCAGGGCGCGCTCCGCGATCAGATTTTCCTTCCAATGAAGCCTCTCGAGCTGCCACGTCCCAAGGCCGATCAGGATGATGAGCGACGGGACGGTAAACACAGTTGGCCAAAAGGTCGGTCGAAAGCGGAAGAACTCGTGAAAGCGCATGACGGTGAATTTAGCGCGCGACAGGCCCAACCGGCCAGCCCCCTTGCAATCGAGAGGGATGGCAGCCGCGGCGGCTATTCACTCAAAGCGGATTGCATGCCTTCAAGAGGCAGCCTCAACTTCCGCCCCACCAATAAATGCAGGTGAAGAGGAAGAGCCACACGACGTCGACGAAGTGCCAATACCACGCGGCAGCTTCGAAACCAACGTGATGGTCGGGCTTGAAATGCCCCTTCAACGCCCGGAAGAAACACACGATGAGGAACGTGGTACCGATCATGACGTGGAAGCCGTGGAACCCAGTCGCCATGAAGAAGGTCGACGGATAGATCCCACCTTTGAAGCTGAACGGCGCGTGGCTGTACTCGTAAGCCTGAACCCCGGTGAAGGAGAGGCCGAGAAGAATCGTGAGCGCCAAGCCTCGAAGCATATCGCGCCGGTTGCCCTCGCGCAGCGCATGGTGCGCCCACGTCACCGTGACACCGGAGGTCAACAGAATGAGCGTGTTGAGGAACGGTAGGTCGAAGGCATCGAAGGGCTTGATGTCCTTTGGCGGCCAGACGTGCCCGATCGCCTCGGTCGGAAAGAGGCTCGCATTGAAAAAGGCCCAGAAGAAAGCGACAAAAAACATCACTTCCGATGCGATGAAGAGCGCCATGCCGTAACGGTGGCTGAGGGCGACGACCGGCGTGTGATCGCCCTTGAACTCGGCCTCCCGGATCACGTCGCGCCACCAGAAGAACATGGTGGTGAGGATCAAGGCCATGCCGACCGCCATGATCGCGGTGCCGTAGGCGATTTTGTGCATGAACATCACGGCGCCGCCGAAGGCGAGCAGGGCAGCCGTGGCGCCGACGGCCGGCCACGGGCTCGGCTGGACGAGATGGTAGGGATGCTTCGCCTCGTGTTCGGCGCCGTGGCTTGTGCTCATGATGCTTCCTCTTTTGGTCTGCTCTTTTCAGGGACGGCGTCAGTTGACGTTTTTCGGTTGGATCGTGGCGGCGGTTTTGCCGCTTGCCCGGTCGTATTCCTCGGCATCCTTGTCGCGGTAGAACGTGTAGGAAAGCGTGATCGTTCGAACGTCATCGAGATTGCGGTCCTTGACGATGTCCGGGTCGACAAAAAAGGTGACCGGCAACTCCGCGGTCTGGCCCGGTTCGAGGCGCTGCTGGCTGAAGCAGAAACACTGCACCTTGTCGAAATAGAGTCCGACCTTGAGTGGCGTTACGTTGAAGAGCGCCTGACCGACGATCGCTTCGCTCGAAAGGTTGGTCGCCTTGAAGTAGGCGAGCCCCTGCTGCCCGACCTTGACCGAAACCGCCGTTTGCTCCGGTTCGAACCGCCAGGGCAAATTGGGATCGATGTCGGCGTTGAAACGCACCGTGATGACGCGGTCTCCGACCGCCCCCGGCGCTGTTTCGGCCCGCTGAGTGGTGCCCTCATAGCCGGTCGCCTGACAGAACAAGCGATAGAGCGGGACGGCGGCAAATGAAAGACCCACCATGCCAGCGAAGACGCCCGCAAGGATCGTGGCGGTCGCGGCATTGCGGCGGTTGGAGCGATCGGTCATTGAGCGCCCCCGCCCATGCGAACGACGGTCATCGTATAAAAGAGCACGACCAACCCGGCAAGAACGGCGAAGATCGCCCAATTTCGGGCGCGAACGCGCCGGCTGACAAGATCGGGGGGCGCCACCGGCTCCCGCTTGCGCGCACGCTCAGCCATTGCCGAGTCCTCCGCCGAGGGCGGCGACGGGTGCGCGGTCGGCGATTGTCATCGCAAAGAGGAGGAACAGATAAAGGATCGAATAGCCGAACATCTGTTTGGCAGCACGGTCGCGCAGACCGTCCGGTTCGCGATAGACGCGAAGTGCTGCGACAATGAACATGGCGCCGAGCACCGCGGCAGCCGCGCCATAGACCGCCCCGACGATGCCAAGCGCCCAGGGCGCCAAGGTAATCGGCCAGAGCAGCAGCACGTAAAGGAGAATGTGGCGCTTGGTCTCCTGCCGACCTGCGACGACCGGGAGCATGGGTACGCCAGCGCGCGCGTAATCGTCCGACCGATAGAGCGAAAGCGCCCAAAAATGCGGCGGCGTCCACATGAAGATC
>DASPOR010000185.1 GCA_035625915.1 Alphaproteobacteria bacterium
GCCCGGGCTTGACCCGGGCATCCACACGAATGGAGAAGTTCGGAATCGTTTGCCGGACACATCGCACAACGGTGCTTTGATTCCGCAATTCGCTTGTGCTCACGCCCCCGGATGAGCAGGGCGCCGGCCGGCAAAAGAAAAGCCCCGCCGAGGCGGGGCTAGTTATGGAAGGAGAACGGCGACCGATCCAGACAAGCCCACTTTGCTCGATGCCTCGACCGGCGCCATAAACCTGATGGCGAGTTTGCCGGATATGGTATGAACGAAGCGTTAATGAACGGCCTTGCCGCACACCCGGATCGACGTCATGAGCGTGAATGTTTCCCCGCCTGGTTCGCGTGAGGGTTCGGCCGGACGAATTCTCGCGGGCATTTGCCGACTTGCGCTGCCGGTCGTCGTTGCGCGCGCCGGGAATGCGCTTCTCCAGTTGACGAACGTGGTCATGGTCGGTCATGCGGGACCCGATCAACTAGCGCTCCAGAGCGTTGGCTTTTCGGTGGCGGGCACGCTTCAGATGATCGGCCTCGGCCTGCTTACCGGAACGCTCGTGTCGGTCGCCTTCGCTTACGGCCGCGGCGAGTTCGCCGAATGCGGCCACGCGTGGCGGCGTTCACTGCCTTATGCGCTGGCGCTCGGCGTCGTTGGCGCCGGTGTGAGCCTCTTCGGGACGGAGCTGCTGCAACTGAGCGGCGAGCCACGGCCATTCGCCGTCGCGGCCGGCCGCGTCGTGTTCATCATCGGACTTTCGCTTCCGGCTTATCTGCTTTTCGTCACGACGACGTTTTTCCTCGAGGGCATTGGCCGCCCGCTGCCGGGCGTGGTGATGGTGGTGCTCGGCGTCATCGTGAACATCGGCATCAACTGGGTCCTCGTCTACGGCAATTTGGGCGCCCCCGCACTCGGCGCGGAAGGGGCTGCGCTCGCGACATTGATCGTGCGCGTGGTGCTGGCACTCGGCCTTATCGGTTTCGCATTTCGGTTTCGGGGGGCTGTTCGATTCGGTGTTCTTACGCCGAAGCGCGGGTCGTGGCGGAGCTGGGCGCAACAGCGGCGCATCGGACACGCGGACGGCCTCAGTCTCGGGATCGAGTCCGGCGCGTTCATGGCGATGAACCTGATGGCCAGCATCATAGGCACAGTGCATGTCGCGGCCTATGCGATCGCGCTCAGCCTGTTGAGCATTATCTTCACTTTCGCGCTCGGTATCAGTTCGGCGACGGCCGTGTTCGTGAGCCGAGCGTTCGGCCGGCGCGACGAGCATGGACTCCGTCTTTCCGGCTGGCTCGGCCTCGGGCTCAATACGGTCGTCGTCGCGTGCGCGGGCCTGGCGTTGGTGATTGCACCCGATTCGTTCGCCAAGCTCTACACGATGGATGACGCCGTGGCCCGCGTTGCAGCACCGCTGATCGCGATCGTTGCGGTGACGCTGCTCGCCGATGGCGGCCAGCGCGTCGTCGTGCAATCGCTGCGCGGATGCACGGACACGTGGTTTCCCACGGCACTCCATCTGCTCTCCTATGTGATCATCATGGTTCCGCTTGGCTGGGCGCTCGCCTTTCCGGCGGGTCTTAAGTCGATCGGTCTGCTTCTCGCTATTGCATTTGCAAGCTTCGCGTCCGTCATCGTGCTTGGAACGCGCTTTTGGTGGCTTTCCTCGGTTCGGCTGCCGGCTATATGGCGCGGCGAAGCGATGCGGCTCGCACTCGCCCAGTCGGCGGAAAGTGCAGAGTGAAGGCATTCTGCCGGCCGTCTATGAACGTCGGCCCGATGATCGTCACCGCCTCGTGTGGCGAATCCGAAATTCGCCACATTAGGGGGCGGGACCGGGAGCGAATTTCGGATTCAAAGCGCAGTAGCGCATTGTGTCCGATAAATGATTCCGGACTTCCCCGTTCGTGTGGATGCCCGGGTCAAGCCCGGGCATGACGAAGGGAGAAGTCCCGGGGGCACGCATGGCGAAGGGAGAGTCCGGGGCTGTCCGATTTAGATTTTGGCGCACCGGTAACGTTTCAGCGCTGTGCGCAAAACACCCCATTGACGTCATGCCCGGGCTTGATGTTCAGCCCGGGGAGATATCCGACGCCCGTTCGGAGACATGACCGACGGTTTTAGGGTTGGTCAAGTCGATGGTAGCGATTTGATGTGAGGCGAAGAAGACGCCGTATCGTCCGTCATGGCCTCGTGGCCTGATGGCGACACGTTCGCCACGAAAGGCGGCTGGCACTTTCCAGAGACGGCCCCTGAAGCAGATGTAGTCTCTGGACGCGGGAACGGTGCGGACGATCTCGTGCTCGCCATAGTCGATCTTCGGCAAGGTTGGGGGGAATGGACGCGGACTTGGCCGGTATCGCTCGGCCGGGACGGCCATGCCGATCGCCTCGTGGGGCCGCTCGAAGTTGTAGACCTCGCGCCATTGATCGAAGGCGCGTTGCACTTGGGCCAGGTTGTGGAAGCGGCGCAAGGCGAAGACCTCGTCGGACAGCGTGCGATGGAAGCGTTCGTTCTTGCCGCGGCTTTGCGGGTGATAAGGCGTGCTGTAGATCAGTTCGACGCCGAGCTTGAGAAGCCAAACCCGCAACCTTGTCCAGTGCGTGCCGGAGGCGTCGCCCCACGGCGTGCCGTTGTCTACGAACAGCGCATCGGGCAAGCCGTAACGGATGAATGTCGTTTCAAGATGACCTTGAACCGTGGGCTTTTGCTGATCGGTGCAGGCCTTCAGGCAAGGGCTGTAGCGCGAATGGTCGTCGAGGACGGTGAGCGGGTGGCATCGCTCGCCATTGTCGAGCCGGATCCAGCCCTTGAAGTCCATCTGCCACAGGCGATTGGGCGCGTCCTTTTCGAAGCGGTGGTCCGCCACGCCTCGCGCCGGCGGCGGACCAACGCGGCCATGACGATAAAGAACGGCGTGCACGGTCGAGGCCGCCGGCGCTTCGATACCTTCCCGTTCCAGACAATGCGCGATCTTGCGAGCACCCCACGCCGGATGGGCATCGCGAACCACGAGAATGCGCGCTTCCATCTCGGCCGGCGTTCGCGCAGGGCTCGCGTGCGGGCGCCGCGAGCGGTCCGTCAGGTCCTCGCCACAACGCCACCGCTTGAGCCACTTGTAACCCGTCTCCGGGTGAATACCAAACCGCCGGCACAGCTCGCGACGGTTGCCCCCTTCCAACCGGGCCAGGCGAACAAACTCCCGTCTCTCATCCATCTTCGACACCTCTCGCCAGGGCATGGACGGCCTCCTTCCAGCCAATTCCATGCGATCTTGAAGTGTCGGCTATGTCTCCGAACACCCGTCCAGGATGTCCCCGGGCTGAACACTTGACCCGG
>DASPOR010000186.1 GCA_035625915.1 Alphaproteobacteria bacterium
CGGCTGCAGATCGCGGCTAATTGTCTCGGTGCGGCGATCCGTGCTGCCGACACCGCCAATCGTTATGCAAGCGAGCGAGTCCAGTTCGGCCGGCCCATCCGGGATTTCCAAGCGATCGAGTTCATGCTGGCCGACATGGCGGTCGAGATCATGGCGGCGAAGAGCCTCGTCTATCGTGTGGCGTGGGAAATCGATCGCGGCATCGACCGCAAGCTCATCCACGCGCGCGCGAGTGCCGTGAAGCTTCACGCCTCGGAAATGGCCGGCCGGGTGATCGACAAGGCGCTGCAGATCCTTGGTGGCCGAGGTTACATGCGCGAGAACCCGGTCGAGCGGCTCTATCGCGACATCCGCGTCGATCGGATATGGGAAGGAACCTCGGAAATCCAGCGCGCGATCATCGCCGGCCAGATCAAGAAGCGCGGTCTCACGGCCTATACGGGCTGGGTGTGACGACGGTCGGGCGTGGGGCGCTTAACGCGCGCCGGTCATGCCCGCGCGCCGGCGACCTTTCGCTTGGCGAGGATCTGATCGAGCCAATCCGGGTCCATCTCCGGCACGGAGGAGAGCAGCAATTCCGTGTAGGCGTGATGCGGCGGGGACAGGACGCGGGATTTCGCCCCACTCTCGACCACGCGCCCTTGATGCATGACGACGATTTCGTCGGCGATCGCCTTCACCGTCGCCAGATCGTGGGTGATGTAAAGATATGTGACGCCGAGTTCCTTTTGGAGCCGGAGCAGAAGCTTCAGGATTTCCTCCGCGACGAGCTGGTCGAGGGCCGAGGTCACCTCGTCGCAGATGATCAGCTCGGGATTGATCGCAAGCGCGCGCGCGATGCAGACACGCTGTTTCTGGCCGCCCGATAGTTCACTCGGCAGGCGGTCCATGAACCGCTCGTCGAGTTCGATCATCTCGAGAAGTTCGATGGTTCGGCGCTGCTTGGCGGCCCCCTTCAACCCCAGATGATGCTCGAGCGGCCGGCCGATGATGTCGTGAACCCGGCGGCGCGGATTGAGCGCCGTGTCGGGCATCTGATAGATCATCTGAATGCGTTGGAGGAGCGTCTTGTCGCGGTCCTTGAGCCGGGTAGGAAGTGCTTTGCCGTCGAAGAGGATCGCACCCGCCGAAGGCGGAAGAAGGCCCGTGATCGTGCGTGCGAGAGTCGATTTGCCCGAGCCCGACTCGCCCACGACGGCGACCGTCCGGCCGCGGGGAACCTGGACGTTGATGTTGTGAAGGACCTTGAGGGCGCCATAGCGCGCATCGACTCCGTCGATCCGAAGCAAGGTATCCTCGCCCGGCATCTCGTCCTTTCGCAACGCGCGGACGGCCCAAAGGGATTTGGTATAAGCCTGCTGGGGATTCGAAAGCATGACGCGCGTCGGCGCTTCCTCGACCAGCTCGCCATAGCGCAGCACCATGACGCGATCGGCCATCTGAGCGACGACGGCCAGATCGTGGGAAATGTAGATGGCGGCCGTTTGCAGCTCGCGCACGACGTTCTTGATGGCGGCGAGCACTTCGATTTGCGTCGTCACGTCGAGTGCTGTCGTCGGCTCGTCGAAGACGATGAGGTCCGGCCGGCAGGCCATGGCCATCGCGGTCATGGCGCGTTGAAGTTGGCCGCCCGAAACCTGATGCGGATAACGCATGCCGAAATGCTCTGCGTCGGGCAGGCGCAAGCGCTCGAACATGTCGACGACGTTGCGCCTTGCGTCATCGTCATTGGCGATCCGGTGATTCGTCGGCGCCTCGACGCACTGGTCGATGAGCTTGTGCGCGGGATTGAAGGAGGCCGCCGCCGACTGCGCCACATAGGCGATCCGTTTCCCCCAAATCCGTCGCCTGGCGGCGTCATCGAGCTTGAGGAGATCGACCCCGTCGAACACCACGCTGCCGGCCGTAATGCGGCAGCCGGGCCGGGCATAGCCCATGGTCGCGAGCCCGATCGTCGATTTGCCGGCACCCGACTCCCCGATGAGCCCCAGCACCTCGCCGCGGCGCACCGTCAAATCGATGCCCTTGACGATTTCCTGCCAGCGTTCGTCGGATTGCCCTTCGATGCGCAATCCGCGCACGTCGACGAGAGTAGCGTTGCCGCTACTCGCCCTATCTCTATTCGCGCGATCGTCGTTAACGTTCATCTTTGAGCCCGCTTGTCTTGTGCAAGAACCAATCGACCACGAAATTCACGGCAATCGTAAGTAGCGCTATGGCGCCGGCCGGAAGCAGCGGCGTCACGTCGCCATAGGTGATGAGGGTGGAGTTCTCGCGCACCATCGAGCCCCAATCCGCGGTCGGCGGCTGGATGCCGAGGCCGAGGAAGGACAATGCGCTGATCGTCAGGAAAACGAAGCAGAACCGCAAGCCGAATTCGGCCGCAAGCGGGGGAAGGATGTTCGGAAGAACCTCGCGCGCCATGATCCATCCGATCTTCTCGCCCTGCAATCGGGCCGCTTCGACGAAATCCAGCACCACGACGTTCATCGAAACCGCTCGGGTCAGCCGGAAGACGCGGGTCGAATCGAGGACGGCGATGATCACGATGAGATTGGGTATCGACGAGCCGACGATCGAGAGCAGCATCAACGCGAAGATGAGCTGCGGAATCGCCATGAGGATGTCGACGGCGCGGGCGAGGAGCTGGTCGGTCCACCCGCCGAGTATCGCGGCGAGAAGACCGAGTACGCCGCCAATGAAGAAGGCGAGGCAGGTCGTGAGCAGTGCTATCCCGACCGTGTTGCGCGCGCCAAAGATGAGGCGGGAGAGCATGTCGCGGCCGAGCTGATCCGTGCCGAAGAAGTACTGGGCACCCCACTCCTCGTACTGCGCGCCGACGACTTGCGATTCCCCGTATGGCGCGAGGAGGGGAGCGAATATCGCCAACACCACGTAGCTGAGGATCACGATAATGCCGAACCATGCGGTCAGCGGCGCATGCCTGAGGGCGCGCCATGCCGTCTCGAACGCCGTCCGCCGCACATATCCGTGTGCGCGCCCGCCGCCGGCCGCTTCGGCGAATGCATCTCCAGGATACTCGTCGGGTTTGACGGTCATCGCGGGTGCAGGAGTCTGGGGTTGGTGACAATCGACACGATATCGGCCAACAGGTTGAGACCGATATAGGTCACGGCGAAAATCAAGGCGCAGGCCTGGACGACGGGTATGTCGCGCGCCGACACGGAATCGACCATAAGCTGGCCGATTCCTGGATAGACGAACACCACCTCGACGACGACCACGCCAACGATCAGATACGCGAGGTTGATCGCGACGACGGTGGCGATCGGCGCCAGCGCATTAGGCAGCGCGTGGCGGTAGATGATGCGCCCCGGGGTCACGCCCTTGAGCCGCGCCGTCTCGATATAGGGATGGGCCAGGAGATTGATGATCGACGCGCGCGTCATGCGCATCATGTGGGCGACGATCACCAGCACGAGCGTCATGGAGGGCAGCGTGCATCGCGCAACGCGCTCGAAAAACGGCGTATCCGGGGAGACATTGGCGAGGGAGTAGAAAATCGGGTACTTGACCGCGAGGAACAGCATCAGGATATACGCCACGAAGAATTCCGGCACCGAGATCGTCGTGAGTGTCACGAAATTCACCGTGCGGTCGAAGAAGCTGTTCCGGTAGAGGGCTGCGAGCATGCCGAGCACGAGCGAGAGCGGCACGGCGATCAGCGCCGTCATGCTCGCAAGGAAGAGCGTGTTCCTAAGCCGCGGTGCGATCAGCGAGACGACCGTGCGGCCATGCCCCTCGCCGATGCCGGCCAAGCCCGAAAACGACTGGCCGAAATTGCCGTGGAGCACGCCGCCGATCCACATGATGTAGCGCAGTGCGGGCGGCTGATCGAGCCCGACCTGGTGGCGGAAGGCGGCGACCGTCTCCGGGGTCGCCGCCTGGCCGAGGATCGAGGTCGCGAAATCGCCGGGCAGCATGGTCACGGCCGAGAAGATCACGAGCGAAACGACGAACAACGTGATCAGCCCGAGGCCGAGCCGCTGTAGTATGGTCCTGAGAATAGGACTCACGTTTTCACGCTCCCATAGCCTCTTTAGTCGAGACTTATGCGAACCACCAGCGCTCGGCGATCTTGAGCCCGTCGGCCTCCCAATTCGCCGCGATCGTCCCGTGCGCAAGCTTCTTCGAGTTCGCCTCCACGTAATTGTTGAAGACAAGCACGATGACGCCGCAGTCGTCGTGGACAAGCTGCTGCATCTCGCCGTACATCGAGGCTCGCTTTTTGTCGTCGGTCTCGCTGCGCGCCGCGACCAGAAGCTCGTTGAACTTCGGGTTCGCCCACTTGGTCTCGTTCCACGCGGCACCCTTGGCGTAGACCACCGTGAACATCCAGTCGCAGGTCGGCCGCCCGCTCCAATAGCCCGCGATCCACGGCTTCTTGAGCCACACATTGTCCCAATAGCCGTCGTTCGGCTCGCGCACCACGTTGAGGTCGATCCCCGCGGCTTTCGCCTGCGCCTGATAGAGCACCGCAGCGTCCGTCGCACCATTGAACGCGGCATCGGCCACGGAGAGGTTGACCTTGAGATTGCTCATGCCCGCCTTCTTCAGGTGGAACTTCGCCTTCTCGGGGTCGTATTTGTACTTCGGCGTCGGATCGATCGCGAACTTGACCGAGGGTGCGATCGGATTGTCGTTGCCGGGCAGCGCGTGGCCGAGGAAGACTTTCTGGGAGATCTCCTCGCGATTGACCGCCCATTTGAGTGCGGTGCGCACGTCGAGATTGTCGAACGGGGGAACGGTCACGTCCATCGGCAACACGTAATGGCCGTAGCCCGTCACCTCGGCGATGTCGACGTTCGGATTTTTCTTGAGGAGGTTGAGCGTCTTCAAATCGGCGCGGCCGATCCAGTGCACTTCGCCGGTCGTCAGCGCGTTGGTGCGTGCCGTAACGTCGGCGACGGTGAGAAACTCCACCTCGTCGAAATACGGCTTGCCCTGCTTGTGATAGTTCGCAAAGCGCTTCAACTTCGCCCGCACGCCCGGCTCCCACGACACGAAGGAGAACGGGCCGGTGCGCACGTTCGACTGCCAATCGGCCGAGCCGTCGGGCTTCGCCGGCATGATCGGAATGTGGTAGTCGCTCGCGATATAGGGGAAGTCGGCATTGCCGCCGTTGAGCTTGAAGACGACGGTTTCCTTCCCGTCCGCCTTCATGTCCGTGATCGCCTCGAGGACCGATTTCACGGCGGATTTCGAATCCTTGCCCATGTGGTGGCGATAGGAGGCGATGACGTCGTCCGCCGTCAGGTCCTTGCCGTTGTGGAAGGTGACGCCCTTGCGCAGCTTGAAAACCCAGGTCGCCGCCTTGTCGGCCGGCTCCATGGATTCGCACAGATCGGGCGTGATGTTGCCCTTGGCGTCCACCTCGGTCAGGCCATTCGACATCGAGCCCCAGAATGGCACTTGAGTCGCCGTGTCAGGATAGGACGCCGGGTCGCCCGTGTCGGTCGTGGCCCCGTGCGCCAATCCGAACTTGGCGCTTCCGCCCTTCTTGGGCGTTGCACCGACGCCGGCCTTGCTCAAGATGCTCGTCGCAAGTGCTGTGGTAATGCCGAGGGCCGCGGCACGGCCCATGAACTCGCGCCGCGAAATCCGGCCCTTTACGATCTGCAGGGTCCAGTAATCGAGTTCCGTCATTTGCTCCTCCCTGACGCATTCCACTTATTCGGCCCCCGGCGTTCGGCGCCAACGGCCATTCGGCAATGCAAGAGGTGCGGGCCGCACGCGAGCGTGCGGCCCGAGCCGTCAGTCAATCACCTATCCGGCAAACCACCAGCGCTTCGCGATCTTGAGGCCGTCGGCCTCCCAGTTCGTCGCGATTTCGCCGTGGGCGAGCTTCTTCGAGCAAGCCTCCACGTAGTTGTTGAAGACGATCACCATCTGGCCGCAGTCGTCATGCACGAGCTGTTGCAGCTCGGCATACATGCTGGCGCGCTTTTTCTCATCCGGCTCGCTTCGCGCCGCGACCAGAACTTCGTTGAACTTCGGATTGTCCCATTTGGTCTCGTTCCAGGAAGCACCCTTGGCGTAAACCACGGTGAACATCCAGTCGCACGTCGGACGCCCGCTCCAGTAGTCGGCGACGAACGGCTTCTTGAGCCACACATTGTCGAAGTAGCCGTCGTTAGGCTCGCGCACCACGTTGATGGTGATTCCGGCGGCCTTCGCACTCTCCTGGAAGAGCACGGCCGCGTCGACGCAGCCGTTGAATGCGGCATCCGCGGCGGAGAGGTCGACCTTGAGGTCGGACATGCCAGCCTTCTTGAGGAGGGCTTTGGCCTTCTCGGGGTCGTAGGTGTATTTCGGCTGGGGATCGATCGCGAATTTGACCGAGGGTGCGATCGGATTGTCGTTCCCGACCTTCACGTGTCCGAGGAAGACCTTCTTCGCGATTTCATCGCGATTCATGGCCCACTTGAGTGCCGTGCGCACGTCATTGTTGTTGAAGGGCGCCACCGTCGTGTCCATCGAGAACACGTAGTGGCCGTAGCCCGTGACCTCGGTGATCTCGATGTTGGGGGTCTTCTGGAGAAGGTTGAGGGTCTTGAGGTCTGGGCGGCCGATCCAGTGCACTTCGCCTGTCGTCAAGGCGTTCTGGCGCGCCGTCACGTCCGTGATGCTGATGAATTCGACCTCGTCGAAATAGGGCTTGCCCTCTTCGTGGTAATTGGGGAAGCGCTTCAGTTTTGCGCGAACGCCCGGTTCCCACGACACGAAGGTGAAGGGACCCGTGCGCACGTTCGATTGCCAGTTCGCCGTGCCGTCGGGGTTGGCCGGCATGATCGGAATGTGATAGTCGCTCGTGAGATACGGAAAATCCGCATTGCCGCCGCTGAGCTTGAAGATCACGGTGTTCTTGCCGTCCGCCTTGATGTCCGCGACCGCATCGAGGACCGATTTCACGGCGGATTTCGAATCCTTGCCCATATGGTGACGGTAGGAAGCGATGACGTCGTCCGCCGTCAAGTCCTTGCCGTCGTGGAAGGTAACACCCTTGCGCAACTTGAAGATCCAGGTCGCGGCGTTGTCGGCCGGCTCCATGCTTTCGCAAAGATCGGCCGTGATGTTGCCCTTCGCGTCCACCTCGGTCAGGCTGTTCGACATCGCACCCCAGAACGGCACCTGAGTCCCCGTGTCTGGATAGGAGGCCGGGTCGCCCGTGTCGGTCGTGGCCCCGTGCGCCAATCCGAACTTGGCGCTTCCGCCTCTCTTCGGAGTCTGGCCGATGCCGGCCTTGCTCAAAATACTCGTGGCGAGTGCGGTCGTAACGCCGAGGGCCGCAGCACGGCCCATGAATTCACGCCGCGAAATTCGACCCTTTACGATCTGCTGGGTCCAGTATTCTAGTTCATTCATTTGCGCCTCCCTTGCATGGCTCCCATGCGAACTCTAGCACGCAAAATCGAACATGCCGAATTAATTAATGCCTCTTGTTCCCGCCGAACCCGCCCTGAAAGCCGCGGATTTGGCCGCTTCACGGAAAGTCGGTTCGTGCAGGCCCGCGACATGCTTTGCATCGGGGCAAGCACCGCCGCTCAGGCGTTGTCCGTGTCCTCAAGAAGCAAATCGACGCCTCGTGCGCCGACCGCAATGCTTGGGCCGTTCAAGTTTCCAGACGGTATGGTCGGGAAGATGGATGCGTCGATAACGCGAAGCCCGTCGATACCGTGCACCCTCAGCCGTTCGTCCACCACGGTCGTGCCCGGGTCGGGTCCCATCCGGCAGGTGCCGCACGGGTGGAAGACGGAGTAACTCCGCGACCGAATGTCCGCGATCAGATCGTCGTCGGTCGCGGCGGCAGCCCCGGGCTTCAGCTCCTCGGCGACGATCGGTGCGAGCGCCGATGTGGCGGCGAGACGGCGCAGGTAACGCGCACCCGCCAAAAGCTCTTCGACGTCGTGGTCGGTCGAAAGATAATTTGGATAGATCGCCGGGGACGCCAGCGGATCGTTCGAGCGGATTTCGAGATGGCCGCGGCTCGTCGGCCGGCAGGGCGACGCACTCATGACGAAGCCCGGAAAGGGGTCGGGCTTCAAGAGGGCGCGCTTGCCCGGCTCCGCCTTTTCGTAACTGAGCGGCATGAAATAAAGCTGAAGATCGGGTCGCGAAAGTTCGGGCCGGGTGCGGAGAAAGCCGCCCGCCTGATTGACGCTGAGCGCAAGCGGCCCTTTGCGGAAGAGGGCATAGCGCATCGCTGCCTTCGCCTTACCCCACAACGTGAAAAGTTCGTCGTTGAGGGTCGGCTGCCGCGCTCGATAAACGTGGTCATAACATAGGTGATCCTGAAGGTTCTGCCCGACCGCCCCGCGATCGCACACCACGTCGATGCCGCGAGATTTGAGGAATGCCGCGTGTCCGATGCCGGAGAGCTGAAGTAGCTGCGGGGAATTGACCGCACCGGCGCATAGGACGATTCCACGTCGCGCCGATGCTTGTTGCGCCATGCCATGCCGCAAATAGTCAACGCTCGTCGCGCGCACGCCCTCGAACCGGATGCGGGTTGCCTGCGCCATCGTTTCGACCTTGAGATTGGGCCGTCCCATTGCCGGCCGGAGGAAGGCGCGCGACGACGACATTCGCAGTCCGTCGCGCGTGGTAATCTGGTAGTAACCGACCCCTTCTTGGGATTTGCCGTTGAAATCGCGATTCGGGGGAAGGCCCAAAGCGTTGGCGGCGGCGATGAAAGCGCTGCATAGCGGGTGGGCTTCGCTCGTGATGTCGGTGACATGAAGCGCGCCACCAGCACCATGATCCTCGCTTTCCCCGAATGCGTGGTCTTCGATTAGGCGATAGACGGCCAGGATGTTCTTCCAACCCCAGCCGCGATTGCCGAGGGCTTCCCACGCGTCGAAATCCTCCGGCTGGCCGCGGATGTAGACCATGGCGTTGATCGAGCTCGACCCGCCCAGGACCTTGCCGCGCGGCCAGTAGTTCGTCCGATCGCCGAAACCGGGAACAGGCTCCGTCATGTACATCCAGTTGACGCGCGGGTTGTAGAAGGTCTTGCCGTAGCCGATGGGGATTTGTATCCAGGGCTGCCGATCCGATGGACCCGCTTCCAGGAGGAGTACGCGGTGTCGCCCGCTCTCGGTGAGACGGTTCGCAACGACGCATCCCGCCGAACCGGCGCCGACGACGATAAAATCGTACTCCATGCGCTCACCCCGTTTTCCAATCGACGCAGTATGCCAAGCGGCGGCTGGCAGCACGAGCCTTCCGGCATGGGTAATCGCACTTTATACAGATACTGGGCGCTGCGATTGAAGCGTGCGCCGATTTGCGTATAAACCTGTCTGCATTCCGCAAGGTTCCGCATCGAACGAGGAAGGGTCGCAGGCGATGAAAATCCGATCGATCGAGACCTTTTCGACCGACTTCGTGGGTTTTGTCCGCGTGACGACGGAGAGCGGCCGTCAAGGCTGGGGGCAGGTCGCGAACTACAATGCCGACATCTCCGCCTTGGTGCTCCATCGTCAGGTTGCCCCTTGGGCGCTCGGACGAGACGCTCTCGACATCGAGACGCTGGTGAGCGTCATTCCGGATAGGGAGCACAAATTTCCGGGATCGTACCTCTATCGCGCCTTGGCCGGGCTCGACACCGCACTCTGGGACTTGCGCGGCAAGCTCGACGGAAAGAGTGTGTGCGAGCTTCTGGGCGGCAAGCCGCGCTTTTTTCCCGTCTACGCCTCGAGCATGCGGCGCGACATCACCCCCGAGGCCGAGGCCGAGCGCTTCCGCGCTTTGCGCGGCAACTTTGGCTATGACGCGTTCAAATTCCGGGTTGGGAAGGAATGCGGCCACGACGAGGATGAGTGGGCGGGACGGACCGAGGCGATCGTGCCGACCGTGCGCAAGGCGATGGGTAGGGATGTGCGCCTTCTCGTCGACGGCAACAGCGCATACAGCCCTGCGAAAGCGATCGAGGTCGGCCGGCTTCTCGAGGCGAACGGCATCTGTCATTTCGAGGAGCCGTGCCCCTATTGGGAACTCGAATGGACCAAGCAAGTCGCCGATGCGCTCGATCTCGACGTGACCGGCGGCGAGCAGGACTGCGAGCTTCCGACCTGGCGGCGCATGATCGAGATGCGGGCCGTCGACGTGGTGCAGCCCGACGTGTGCTATCTCGGCGGGATCTGCCGCACGCTCAAGGTTGTTGAGATGGCGACGACAGCCGGCCTGCCGGTAACGCCCCACTCCGCGAACCTCTCCCTCGTCACGATTTTCACGCTCCACCTCATGGGCGCCATCCGGAACGCCGGGCCCTATGTCGAGTTCTCAATCGAGGGGCGGGATTACTACCCTTGGCAGGAAGGGCTTTTCTTCCCGCCGTACCAGATCGAGGACGGCAAGGTCCGCATTCCCGACGGGCCGGGCTGGGGAGTCGAAATCAACAAGGACTGGCTCGCCAAGGCCGAATACCGCAAGAGCGAGGTCGAGTAGGCCCGCAGACCCTGCAATTTCGGTAGCAATTCGGTAAACGTCAGCTGAAGGCCGCTTGCTGCCGAGCCTGTGATCGCGACGGCAGGCGCCGCAATGCAGGGTAGTGGGCAAGCTTGAGTAATTAGACTAACTTTGAGCCCCGGATAGCTCGCTAACAATCGGAGCTGAGAAGCATAATGTCGACCTTCGCCTTGCCCAACCCCTGCCTCCAAGGAACCATGGTTCTCGAACAGGTTCTCGCGGCGCGCCGCACAACGAGAACCTTCAAGTCAAAGCCGATATCTTTGGATCAGCTCTCCCAATTGCTTTGGGCAGCACAAGGGATCACGGGTCCGGATGGCCGTCGCAACACACCCTCCGCCGGGGCCATGTTCTTATTGGAATTATGCGTACTGATCGGCTCCGTTGATCAACTTCGAGCTGGCGCCTATCGCTACGTTGCTGCCACGCACGCGCTTGAGCGCGTCTCGGATCGAGAATTGCGTGCCGTCGTCGCCAAGGCCGCGATTGGAGAACAGCCATGGCTGGAACAGGCTGCCGTAGTCGTCATCTTGGCTGCAAATGCGAGCGAAGCCCTGGACCATTTCAAGGATCAGCCGCCTATAGGCCAACGGGGGTTCCGGTACGTGAATATGGAAGTCGGGCATGCCGCGCAGAATATGTACCTCCAGGCGACGGCACTCGGCCTAGGCGGTGTCTTCGTAGGCGGCTTCGACGACGACGCTATCGTGCGGCTGCAGATCTTGTCAGCCAAACACGATCCCTTCGGCCTCATGGCAATCGGGCACGTGAGTTGAGCATCGCAGGCGGGAGGAAAAATGCGATACTACGTTGCCATCGTTCACAAGGACCCCGACAGCGACTTCGGCGTATCGTTTCCGGATTTTCCGGGCTGTATTACAGCGGGATCGACGTTATCCGAAGCAACCGACATGGCAATCGAGGCTTTGTCTGGACACATCGAGCTTATGGCCGCGGACGGTGATGCGATCCCAGAGCCTTCCGATATTGGCGCCATGATGTCGAATCTCGACTTCAATGATGGATTTCCGATACTGGTCCCGGCCCCTAACCGAACCGCCTGATTGCGACGCCCCGAAACCCAAAGGTGCTGTGACAAATAGGATCCTGGTATCTTTTAATATCGGGTTCTTAATATTCTAAATTTCCTGCCACACGCTTATCCAGAAGAGGTGTTCCAAATCCTATGGCCCCGCGGCCAGGATCGATGGTACGCGACTATGAGCTGCGACCCATGCGGCCGTCTCAGGGGAAATCCAGCCTATGGGTCGCTACGTTCGATTGTGTCTCCGGCTTGGGATTCGAGCACTCGCCGCACTCGCGATGTTTGCTCGTCAATACAAGTTATTGAGGCAATTTCACAGAATAGTGTACACTGCGTGTGTAATTTTTGCTATCTAGGCATAAAGGAGTGTGTATAGAATACATATGTGGATAGCCGGCAAATAATCAAAAAGATTGAAGCCGATGGCTGGTACGAAGTGGCCCAGAAAGGTAGCCACAAGCAGTTCAGACACCCGACAAAGAAGGGCCGCGTGACGGTCGTTCATCCAGCAAAAGACGTCACAATCGGGACCCTTCGTAGCATTGAAAGGCAGTCTGGGGTCAAGCTGAGGTAAATGCGGCCCTGGCGATTAGGCCCAGTAGGGCTAGGGTCAAAGGAGACTTTAATGGCGTCATATATTGCGCTTATCCATAAGGATGATGGGAGTGACTACGGCGTTTCGTTTCCCGACTTTCCGGGCTGCATCACGGCGGGTAGCACGCTCGACCAAGCGCGCACACTCGCGGCCGAGGCTCTCGCCTTTCACATCGAGGGCATGATTGAGGACGGCGATGCAATTCCGGAACCCAGTGACCTGACGCAGGTCATGAGCGACCCCGAAAATCGCGATGGCGTTGCTGTGCTGGTCGACGCTCCGGCGCGTCATGCGCGGAAAATCGTGCGGCTCAATATCACCCTGCCCAAAGACGTCCTTCAGGAAATCGATCGTTTCGCAGAAAGTCAGGGTTACACACGCTCTGGTTTTCTCGCCCACGCTGCGCGGAAGGTCATTCGAGAAGAGGCGGCATAGGGCGGCACCGCGCGCCTCGTGGTTCAACGTGGCTGTGCCGTGGCGGGCCGG
>DASPOR010000187.1 GCA_035625915.1 Alphaproteobacteria bacterium
CGGCCTGATAGTCCGATTCCTGGATCGCCTTGGAATAGATGAGCAGCGGCAAGGTGATGACGCCCTTGGCGCCGATGAACAGCACGATGCCGAACTCATTGACCGTGAGCAGAAGGCAAAGGCTGCCGCCGGCGAGCAACGCCGGCATCGCGGCCGGTAGGATGATTTCGCGAATGATGCGCCAGGACCGCGCGCCGAGGCTGCTGGCGACCTCGAGCTGTGCCAGGTCGATCAGAGAGAAAGCGGCCAGCAGCGGCCGCAGCACGAAAGGCGTGTAGACCGTGACTTCGGCAAGAACCACGCCCGACGGCGAATAGAGGAAATCGATCGGCGCCTGCTCGAAGCCGAACAGCTCGATCAACGCGCGATTGAGCACGCCGGCCGAGCCGTAAATAAAGGTGAAAGCGAGGGCCGCAAGAAAAGTCGGCAGCGCTATGAATGTGTCGATAAAGCGGGCGACCTCGCGCGAACCGGGAAAAGGTACAAATGCCAGCACGAGCGCTATCGTGAAGCCGAGGATGAGACAGCCAACACTCGCGGCAATCGCGATTTCGATCGTGTGGAGCAGGGCGCCCACGAAAAGGCCGGACTGGATCACTGCGGCGAACTGGTCGAGCGAGACAGGACCGTGATCGCCTGTAAGCGCCTGTCTCACGATCAAAGACAGGGGGTAAAAGAAAAGGCCGGCCAGCACGAGGAGCGGGGGTGCTATCCAAAGCCCGCTTTCGCGGCGGGATGTCCCCGCAATGGCGATATCAGCCATGAGAAGCCGTTCCGTCGCCGGCGATCAGCGTACCGTCGACGGCGTCGAATCCAATCTCGAGCGAATCGCCCATTTCCGGAGGCTCGCGCAGGGGGGCTGCAACGAGCCGGAGAAGCGTACCGGCGCAGTCGAGCGTGATCGCGTGATGGTCGCCCTGCCACTGCACGGACGTCACGGTCGTGCTTAAACGATTGGCGCCATTGAGACTACTCGCCACGCGAAGATCGTGGGGCCGGACGCAGAGCAAGCATTCCGTTCCGGAGCCGAGTGCCGGATGAGCCGGTGCCTTCAGCGCAGCACCGCCGAAGCTAACGCGCACAAGCTCGAGATCGTCGGGTCCCTCGACGCGAACCGGCAGCAGATTTGCGCGGCCGAGAAATTCGGCGGTGAAGCGATTCGGCGGACGCCGGTAGAGCTGGCGAGACGGGCCGAACGAACTCAGTCGGCCATCGCGCATGATCGCAATGCGATCGGCAAGGGTTAGCGCCTCGGTCTGGTCGTGGGTAACATAGAGCACGGTCAAATGGGGCAAATCCCGGTGGAGCTTCGCCAGTTCCTCGACCATCGAGCGCCGGATCTGCGCGTCGAGTGCCGACAAGGGCTCGTCGAGCAGCAACACGCGCGGCTCTACCGCCAGTGCCCGGGCAATCGCAACGCGCTGCTGTTGGCCGCCTGACAACTCGCGCGGATACCGCCCGACAAATTTCCCCATGCCGACCATGCGCAGGCAATCCCGAATGCGATCGGCGATCAGTCCGGGATCGGCCTTCTTCGCGCGCAGGCCGAAGGCAACGTTGTCCTCGACCTTCATGTGGGGGAAAAGCGCATAATTTTGCACGACCATTCCGATGCCGCGATCGTAGGGCGGGAGATCGGTCACATCGGTATCGCCGATCCGTACTCGGCCCGAGCGCGGGCGCACAAAACCAGCGACCGCGCGCAGGGCCGTGGTTTTGCCCGACCCGGACGGACCGATAAGCGCCATGATTTCGCCGCGTTGGATTTGCAGCGAGAAGTTGTCGAGCACCACCGTGCCGCGGTACGCCACGGTGATGCTCTCGAACACGATACCCTCGCCCTTCGACGAGGCACCATGCGCGGCGGCCCCGTCCGCCGCGCCCGACAGCGCCCCCGTACGCACGGCTAACTGCCTGTTACTTGATGCCACTTGGCGACGTCGCCCTGAAGATCGGTCAGGACCTTCGACCAATCCGGCGTCCAAACGACGACACCCTCCATCATCTTGTGAAGGTTCTTGAAAGCGTCATCGGTCGGCGTCACATCCTTGCGCACCGGTAGGCCCTGCGCCACCGAGGAGACCGTCGATTGCGCCTCTTTCGACAACAGGAAATCGATCAGCTTCTTGCCATTGTCGGCGTTAGGCGCACCTTTCACGAGCCCCACATAATAGGGCAGTGCAAAGGTCGAACGCTGGCCATCCGGCCCGGCTGGCCAAAACACACGGATGTTCGGGTTGTCCGACATCTGCGAGACGTTCATCTGCAGATCGCCATTTGCGACATTCAGCTCGCCCTTGTTGACAAGTGCGGTCAGTTTGCCGGTCGAAGAAGATGGGCCGACATTGTTCCCTTGCAACTTTTTGAGGTAGTCGAAGCCAGCGTCCTTGCCGCCGAAGGCATGGAACACTTGGATCATTACGGCGGTGCCGTCTCCGGCCTGCCCCGGCGTCGAATACTGGATCTTGCCTTTGAATTTGGGATCGAGCAGATCGTCGAACGTCTTCGGCTGGTCCTTCAGAGCCGAAGCGTTATATATGAAATTCATGTAATTGTTGACGAGCGCCAGATAGAGCCCGTGCGGGTCCTTCTGTTCGGCGCTCACTTGATCGGCCCCGGCTGGCGTATAGGGCTGGAGCAATCCGTCCGCCGCTGCCTTTTGGATGAACGGCGGCAACGTCACGAGCACATCGGCCTGAGGATTTGCGGCCTCTTTGGCAACACGTTCGACGACGACCCCGGAACCGCCCTCGACGTACTGCACCTTGATGCCAGTCGCCTTGGTGAAGGCATCGAATTGGTTCTGATACCAATTCGGCGTGCCGTCATGCAGGCCATCCGCACAGTAGACGGTTACCACGCCGGCGGCCCAAGAGGGTGCTGCGCTTGCCAACGCGAGCCCCACGGCGACGGCTGCTAGTCTTTTAGTCAACATGGCTGATACCTCCCCGTTTAAGAGCGCGCATCCTAGTCGCTCCACGTGACTGTCTTGTGACAGTCACCGTTGGGGAAGAATGCGACGAACCGCCGCCCCTCTCACCGCTCTCAAATTATGGCTTCTTCGCCATCGGGGCTGCTTTGGAACGTCCAGCGCCCTCCGCTGCGGAAGGATGCCGCGGTCGCAAAGCTGTCTTCCATGAATTGGAGGTATGTGCAACGGCCTGACTCAACCTTTGCGAATATCGCGAACGGCGACGTTACGAGTCTGGATAAGACAATGGACCGATACGTGAACCGGCCAAACATTGCCGCGAACTCCTCCGACCCGAACAGCGCCTCCGGCCTGAAA
Source organism: Alphaproteobacteria bacterium (assembly GCA_035625915.1). Lineage (NCBI taxonomy): Bacteria > Pseudomonadati > Pseudomonadota > Alphaproteobacteria > Alphaproteobacteria bacterium. The sequence continues at coordinate 3,290 of DASPOR010000187.1, forward strand.
GACTGAATCTCCCAATATCGAGCGACATCCGAGAATGTCCTGACAATGCTTTCGGGTCCACGCGACGTCCCAGTCCAGGGCATGACCTTTTTTAGATCCGGGTTTTCGTAGTTGAGCGATACGTAAGTAACGTCCGGCGTCACGAGTGACCGAACGTGATCGAGGTCAGTTGGATTCTTCAATATCGCCGAAAGAACTTCGGTCGGAGCGAGCATGCAAGCACTCCCTTGCCTTGGCGCAACGAGCCGCGGTGGATGCTTACCGTCGGCTTCGATGATCGCTCTCAACCTATAAGAACGGCCGCACGTTTATTAGAGATCGGCGCCGGAAATGACTTTCCCGAAATTGGAATAGCGCATTGCGATGCAGCCGGCGGCGCCTATCGGGGTGGCGGCATTACCCCCGCGTCATTCGAGCGGGGAACCAAGGGAGCGATGGCGAATCCTTCGTCGACGTCTCGATACGATCGATCATCGGTTGCATGGCGGGGAGGCCCATCAGGTTGGCAGACAAGGAAAAAGTGTTGGCGCCATCTGCGACGCGAACTCTTTGAAGAGCCTGCAGGGCTTTGAGATATGCCGGTTGCTGAGATGGACGAGTGAAAGATCGAAGGTCCGAAAGCGCCAGTTGGGCATGATCTCGACAAGCCGACCCTCACGTACGAGATCGGGTTGCACCACAGGCGGAAGTTCGCCAATCCCCCCGCCTGCGAGCAGCGCCGGCGCGAGCCCGCCGTAATCGTTCATCGCGAGGTATGGCTGAAAAGTCAGCGTTTCCTTGTCCTTTCCATTCCGGTGGACGAAGGTCCAGCTACTGTCGGGCTTCCAATGAGAAAACGACAAGAGCCGATGGTCGAGCAAATCGCGCGGTTTCTTTGGCCGCTTGCAAACCTTCAGATAGTCCGGGCTCGCAACGAGCTGGTGGCGGTATGTCAGCAACCGCCTTGCGACGAGCGACGAGTCCTTCAATGCTCCGACCCTGAAGACCAAGTCGACGCCTTCGCTTATGTGATCCACGAAGCGATCCGTTATCAGGATCTGAATGCGGACATTCGGATAAGAAGCCTGAAACGCGGTGACGAGCGGCGTCAACAACGTGTCGGAAATGCTAGGCGGTGCCGAAAGCCGCAGGGTACCTGTGACATCCGATAGCCGGTTCGAGACGATATTCTCGACCGCTTCACTGAGTTCAGCACTGCGGACGGCATGCTCCAACACCTCCGCCCCCAATTCGGTGAGCCGCAGGCTACGGGTGGACCGTTCCAGCAGGCGAACGCCGAGCTGGTCTTCAAGCTCGGCGATCCGGCGGCTGACAGTCGATATCGGCATCTCGAGGCGCCGCGCTGCCTCCGAGAAGCTGTTGGCCTCGACGACCTTCGCGAAGACCATCAGCGAATTGAGATCAGCCATTGCCTTCCCAAAAATGGAAAATTCATCTTCGAACATCGCGGTGCAGTGAGCAAGGGAATGTTCCCCTTTCATCCTGTCGGAACGCCTAATGAGCGCGGATGCGCGCGGCGTGTCCGGTCTTTGCAAATGGCCGTCTTGGCTTCACACATCGCGAGCTGGCGGAGATCCGTCGCAATCGTTCCATTTCTGGAATTCTAATTTCCGGCTTTATCGTCTAACGAGTAAATGGTTCGTAGGATAGGATCGCCATACTAATCCATGAAGGGAGAGCCGGTATGGCCGCGAGCGACGATTTGAAGTCCGGCGAGGCTGCGATCAGGAGCGTGATGGCGTCGTATAACGACGCCCTGAATGGCGGCAAGACCGCTGCAGTGCTTCCTCTCTATACGGACGACGGTGTGTTCATGCCGCCCTACAGCCAGTCGGCGGTCGGCAAGG
>DASPOR010000188.1 GCA_035625915.1 Alphaproteobacteria bacterium
GGTCGCTCGAGTGGGCGCTCAAGGAGACCGAGCGGCGGCGCGCGAAGCAGACCGCCTATAACGAGGCGCACGGCATCACCCCCGAAAGCATCAGGAAGGGCATTTCCGACATTCTCGACAGCGTATTCGAGCGGGACCACTTGACAGTCTCGACTGGCGACGAAGGGACCAAGCATCTCGTCGGCAAAGACCTCAAGACCCACATTGCCGACCTTGAAAAGCGCATGCGCACCGCGGCCGCCGACCTCGAGTTCGAGGAGGCGGCACGTCTGCGGGACGAGATCAGGCGCCTCGAAGCGTTGGAGCTTGGCATCGGCCAGGCGGGTGGCGAGAATAACCGATTGGCGCGCGCAATCGCAGCACACAATCTCGGCCGCTCCTCCGCCGGGAAGCCCGGAACCCATCGCGGCAAGGGCGCCAGGCGGAGCCGCTGACCGTATGCTCCCGGCGTGAACGATATTTCGAGCGCATTCGCACTGGCGGCTGGACTGGTCGTGGGCTTCGACCGCGATCTGCTATGGATCGTCGGTCTGTCCCTTTTCGTCAGCCTGTCCGCCGTGGCGGCCGCGGGCGTGATCGGGCTGCCGCTCGGCGCGGCACTGGCGATCTCAAAATTTCGAGGCAGGGAGACGATCGTCGTCTTGTTCAATGCGCTCCTGGGCCTGCCCCCCGTCGTCATCGGCCTTTTCGTCTATCTGATGCTCTCGCGAGCGGGGCCGCTCGGCGCCTTCGGTATCCTTTTCACGCCGACGGCCATGATCGTGGCGCAAGCAATTCTCGTGGTTCCCATTCTTACCGCCCTCGTCCATCGCACTGTCGCGGAGCGTTGGGCCGCCTACGGCGATTCGCTGCGCGCCGACGGGGCTTCGAGATTGCGCGCGATTCCGGAACTCATCGCAATGAGCAGCGCGGGGCTGCTCACCGCGTTCCTCGCGGGCTTCGGCCGGGCGATCTCCGAGGTCGGCGCCATCATCATCGTTGGCGGCAACATCGCCGGCGTCACGCGCACGATGACGACCACGATCACCTTGGAGACCAGTAAAGGCAACTTGCCGTTAGCACTTGCGCTCGGCGTGATATTGGTGAGCATCTCGATTGCCGTAAGCGCCTTCGCGTTCGCACTCACTCGGCGTGGACACTCGGAATGAACGATGGGTTGCTTCGGGTCACAATGGATTTGATGGTACGAACGATTCGGGCTCCGCAGCCCCGGTATGGCGCAATGTCGACGAACCCGGCCCTGGATCCGACCGTCAAGGCGAGTTCCGGCATGGGCGCGATCGGTTGGCACAATCGACCACGACAAGCCGCAAATGTAAGGATAGTGGAGGTTGCCGCGGAACCATTGCCGCCATACAGTGGATTCAACCCAAACCAGAGTCTAATATCTGGCTTCGGTGATCGGAGAGATTCGGTCTCCAAAGCCGGCATTAGCCGTGCTAAATAGGGCGTTCTTGGTAAGCGATTTCGGCGCCGCGCGGGGGATTCCACGACGGAGGCCGGCAAGGGAAGAGAGCAAGCAGTATGGGCAGAGGTAGAGATTTCCGTGGCCCGCGCAAGCGTGGCTTCGACGATGATGCATTCCCCTCGTTTGAAACTCGCAGCAGCCGGCCGATGCCCCGGCAGTTCAATGCGGGTGGAATGAGCGAACCGCCCGCGTCGACCGGACCGGTGATCGACGCAACCGTCAAATGGTTCAACCCGGACAAGGGCTTTGGCTTTATCGAGGTAGCTGATGGGTCGGGCGATGCGTTTCTGCACATCGCGGTCCTCCAAGCTTCGGGCCACGACGCGGTATCGCCTGGCGCAAAACTTCGCGTCCAGGTCGGTCGCGGTGCGAAGGGCCAGCAGGTCACAAAGGTGATGGAGGTCGATAACACCACCGCGACCGCTTCGCCGCCGCGATCGGGCTTTGCTGGCGGCACGGGTTTTCCAAGGGCGCCGCGGGCCGCTCCGGATCCATCTACGGCCGTCGAACTTGTCGGCACGGTCAAATGGTTCAACGGCGATAAGGGCTTCGGCTTTATCGCGGGCGAGGATGGCGGCAAGGATGTGTTTATCCACATTTCGGTCCTGTCATCCTCCGGGCTGCAGAACTTGGCGGAAGGCCAACGCGTCTCGATGCGGGTCGTGGCGACCCCGAAGGGCCGGGAGGCGATTTCACTGACGCTCGCGGGCTGATCTGCGGCGTGCCGGCAGGTCGGTCCGATTGAAACGCCGCGCTGGGGCGAGCGGCGCTTGCCAGGGCGTTCGGCTTCCGCCATGGTCGCCTCCATGAACGATGCGACTGCGTTGCAGCGTGTGCCCAAGGCCGCCTTGGTGACCGGAGCCGCCCAGCGCATTGGGCGCGCCCTGGCAATCGAGCTCGCCCGGGAAGGATTCGCTGTTGCCGTACACTATCGGCACTCCGCCCACGATGCCCAAAAACTGGTCGAGGAAATCGAGAACGCCGGTGGGCGCGCTATAGCACTCTCGGCTGACCTCGCACAGGAGGATGACGCAGCGAACCTCGTCCCCCGAGCCGTCGCAGCGTTTGGTCCGCTCGGCGTGCTCGTCAACAATGCCGCCGCCTTCGAGCGCGACGAGGCCCTCGACGCGACGCGAGCAAGCTGGGACCTTCATATGCAAATAAATCTGCGCGCGCCCTTTGCGCTGTCCCAAGCATTGGCGCGGGCATTGCCGCAGGGTGCTGAAGGCGTCATCGTCAACATGGTCGATCAGCGCGTCTGGCGGTTAACACCGCATTTTGTATCGTATACCGTAAGCAAGGCAGGGCTATGGACGTTGACGCGCACGCTCGCTATGGCGCTCGCACCCCGCATTCGCGTGAACGCGATCGGTCCTGGACCCGTATTGCCAAGCCGCCGGCAAACCGAGCAGCAGTTCGAAAGACAATGGCGCTCGACACCACTTGGACGTGGCGCGAGCCTCGACGAGATCGCGACGGCATTACGTTTCATTCTCGTGTCGCCTGCACTTACCGGGCAGATGTTGGCGCTCGACGGGGGCCAGCATTTGGGCTGGCCCCCGTCGACGCCGCTGCCGGAATAAGGCGCAAGTATTCCGAATTCCCGGCGCCCGCGAGAGGCCTTCCAATGCTCGGGTTACCGCATGGGCAGGAAATCTTTGGTTGTGCAAAATGCGAAACGGCACGATCAACACGCAGAGTTGCAACACGGACAGGAATGGAATGCTTTGCATATTATTAGGGCAAGATAATAACTTAAATGAACGAATTGCTTGTCAATGCCGGGCAAGGTTTTGCACAGCCAGACATGCATTCTTGCAACACTAGGACATTTCAGCGGGAATCCCGAGTTTGACAGATTGTTTACGCTTGACTTCAAAATAATTATTCATTGTCAGTTACTTGGAAGCCATGCCTATTTTTTGGGCATATACGTCAAATCATTGGTACATTTGACTCGTGATTGGTCAGGGACAAATTTTCGACAGTCTTATCCACAAGAATCGTGGATATCCGACTCGGGGTTGCGGCGTGATTTTCGATCTCGTTGGATTCGTTATGCTTTGATTGAGTTTTTTTGGCAGTTATTGCGCCGCCGCCGGTTCACCAGGCCAATATTGACCCGGAGTGGGGCGCGTTGAAAATGACACGATGATCGAAAATCGACAAGACGCAGATGTCGACGCGACGGGCCCGGGCACAAATGACGTGGCAGTGGAGGCCGGCGAATGCTTGTCGGATCCGGGCAGTCTTGCGCGCGGAAGCGAGACGATTGCCGCAGCACTCAGGACCATGCCCGAGACGCCAGGTGTGTATCGCATGCTCGACGTCCGAGGCGACGTCCTCTATGTCGGCAAGGCCAAGGACCTCAAGCGGCGTGTCGCGAGCTATACCCAACTCCCGCGCCTCTCCTATCGCATTCAACGCATGGTTGCCGAGGTTGCTCGTGTCGAAGTGATCACGACCCATACCGAGGTCGAGGCGCTTCTTCTTGAGAGCAATCTGATCAAGCGCCATGCACCCCGCTATAACGTCCTCCTCCGCGACGACAAGAGCTTTCCCTATATACTCATCACAGGGGATCACGAATGGCCGCAGATCACAAAATATCGGGGAGCGCGTAGCCGGCCGGGGGAGTATTTCGGGCCGTTCGCTTCGGCGGGCGCCGTCAACCAGACATTGGCGGCACTTGAGCGAGCTTTCCTGCTCCGCTCATGTGCCGACACCGTGTTCGCGGCCCGAACGCGCCCGTGCCTCCTATTCCAGATCAAGCGCTGCAGCGGCCCATGTGTCGGAAAAATCGCCCACGATGATTACGATAATCTCGTGCGTGAGGCGTGCGGCTTCCTTTCCGGCAAGAGCCAGGAGATCCAGCGTCGTCTTTCGGGCCAAATGCAGGAAGCGGCGGACGCGCTCGACTTCGAGACCGCGGCGATCTATCGAGATCGAATCCGCGCCCTGACCCAAATCCAAGCCCGCCAGGATATCAACGTGGCCGGCGTCGAGCAGGCCGACGTCATTGCCGCTCACCAGGGCGGAGGAATCACCTGCGTTCAGGTCTTCTTCTTCCGTGCGGGGCGAAATTACGGTAATCGCGCGTATTTCCCTCGGCATGAGAAATCGCTTGGGGTGACAGACGTGCTCGGCGCCTTTATCGGTCAATTCTATGAGAACAAGCCGCCCCCCACGCTTGTCCTCTTGAGCCACGATGTCCCTGAGCAGACGCTCATCGAGGAAGCACTCTCCGTGCGCGCAGGGCGCAGGGTCGAGCTCGCAACCCCCAAGCGCGGCGCAAAACGCAACATGGTTGAGCACGCCCTCGCCAACGCTCAGGCAGCCCATGGCCGTCATCTTGGTGAAAGTGCGTCCCAGCGCCAGCTTCTCGAGGGGCTGGCCGCGACCCTGGGCCTCGATGCACCCCCTCAGCGCATCGAGGTCTACGACAATAGCCATATCATGGGCGTAAATGCGGTCGGTGCCATGATCGTTGCCGGAGCAGAGGGCTTCATGAAAGGTGCCTATCGAAAATTCAACATAAGGACTGCGATGCAACCGCCGGCAACCGCAGCGGCCGACGGTGGGCGCGAAGAATCGAGAGAATTGGAATCCGAGGTGGGAGCCGAGGATAAGCTTGATGAACGTCCGCTGTCGGCTATAGCGCCGGGTGACGATTACGGCATGATGCGCGAGGTCTTGACTCGCCGTTTTGCCCGCGCACTCAAGGAAGATCCCGAGCGAGCGCGCGGACAGTGGCCCGACCTCATTTTAATCGATGGCGGCCTCGGCCAGCTCAACGCCGCACTTGGCGTGCTCGCAGATCTCGGAGTCGGCGATGTGGCGGTGGCCGCCATCGCAAAGGGTCCGGACCGTAACGCAGGCCGGGAGCGAATCTTCATTCCGGACCGCAAACCCATATCGCTCGAGCCCCGCGATCCAGTCCTCTATTTTCTCCAGCGCCTGCGCGATGAGGCGCATCGCTTCGCCATCGGCACGCATCGCGCCAAGCGCGCGAGAGCGATCGGCCAGTCACTGCTCGATGAAATTCCGGGCATTGGCGCCAAGCGCAAGCGCGCACTCCTTCATCACTTCGGCTCCGCCAAGAGCGTGGCGCGCGCAGGCCTCGCCGATCTCGAAGCCGCCCCCGGAATCAACAAAAACGTCGCCAAAAGGATTTACGATCACTTCCACCCTGAGGCTTAGCTCCCTATGGCCATTCGCCGGGTGGGGTCCTAAAATCGCCATCGGTTGCGCGGAGCGTTCTAGACATGGTTACGAGCGTCCCCAATATTCTGACCTTCTCCCGGATCGGGTTGATCCCACTCCTCGTGGCGCTGTTCTGGCTCCCCGGCGAGGGTGCACGTTGGGCGGCACTCGCCATCTTCATCCTTGCGGGGATCACCGACTATCTTGACGGCTATCTCGCGCGCGCATGGCGGGAGCAGTCGCAACTCGGCGCCCTTCTCGACCCCATCGCCGACAAACTCCTTGTCTCGACCACGCTGTTCCTGCTCGCGGCATTCGACCGGATCGGCGGTCTCACGCTGTTGCCGGCGATCCTCATCTTATGCCGGGAAATACTCGTCTCAGGCTTGCGCGAGTTTCTTGCGGGAATCGAGGTACGCGTCCCGGTTTCCACGCTGGCCAAATGGAAGACCACGATTCAAATGATTGCCATCGGCTTCCTGATCGTCGGCGACGCCGGGGATGTCATCGTGCCGCATACCACCGAGATCGGTATCGTCGGGCTATGGGCAGCCGCAGTCTTGACGCTTGTCACCGGCTACGACTATCTGAGGCTCGGATTTCGACACCTCGACGCGGGAGCGCCCCCCGCGCCGCCCAAGCCCAAATCCTCTGCAAAGCGGCCCGTCAACGGTGCGAAGGCCGCCAATTCCTGAGCCGGGGACCCCGACCCCCTGCCCCGCCCTTGACTTTGGGGAAACCGCGCCGGATAGCCTATGGTGAGACCGCGATGGGCTTGGGCTGAACCACGCCAAGGCGGTTCGAGGTTGGGTGGCAGGAGAATGCCCTGATTCAATCGCGTTGCATCCTATGGCGCTATTTTGCGGGCGTTCCGAAAAAGCCGGGTTAATTCTGCTGCGCGGACGGGTTTGCGATGAAGGTTTTTGGCCTTGCGGGGTGGAGCGGAAGCGGGAAGACGACGCTCCTCGTTCGGATACTGCCAGAACTTGGCCGACGTGGGCTCGCGGTCTCGACCATGAAACATGCCCACCACGCATTCGATGTCGACCAACCGGGCAAGGATAGTCATGCTCACCGCGAGGCGGGCGCTACCGAGGTGATGGTAAGCTCAGCCAAACGCTGGGCGTTGATGCACGAGTTGCGCGGCGCTGCGGAGGCGAGTGTCGAGGAACTCATCGCGCACATGACGCCGGTTGATCTGTTGATCATCGAAGGCTTCAAGAACCACCTTCACGACAAGCTCGAGGTTTATCGCTCCTCGGTCGGTAAGCCTCTCCTCTGCCGTGAAGACCCCTCGGTTGTGGCAATCGCAAGCGATACGCGGATTGACGGCGTCGATGTACCGGTCATCGGCATCGACGATATCGGGGCGATTGCGGATTTCATCGTGACGCACACGGGCTTGGCCGCTCGGAAGCAGGGAGTAGCCTAGGCGATGGCGCAGCTCAGCGATGATTGTTTCGCCCACGGCGGTACGCTGATGAGTGTCGATGCAGCGCTGGCGCTGCTTGCGGACCGGGTCGCGACGGTGGCGGAGCCGGAAATTGTGCCGCTGGCGGAAGCGCTCGACCGCGTTTTGGCCGGCGATCTCGTCGCCGCACGCAACGTGCCTCCTCACGACAATTCCGCCGTCGATGGCTACGCAGTTTATTTCGATGATCTCGACATCGAAAAGGAAACGCGACTTCCGGTGATCGGGCGCGCCGCCGCGGGCCATCCGTTCACGCGTGTCCAGGCACGTGGCACCGCGCTGCGCATTTTCACGGGTGCGGCAATGCCTAACGGGCCCACCGGCGGCGCCGGACCCGACACCGTGATGATGGAGGAGGATTGTCGCATCGAAGGCGACGTGGTTGCACTTCGCCCCGGAATCAAGGGTGGGGCCAACCGTCGAAGGGCCGGCGAGGACATCGCGGCGGGCTCGATCGTCCTTCACGGCGGGCAGCGTCTCCGGCCCCAGGACATTGGCGCCGCGGCATCCCTTGGCCTCACCCGGCTCGACGTGCGGCGTCCCCTTGCGGTCGCGCTGTTTTCGACGGGCGACGAACTCCGTGAGCCGGGGGCAGAGGCCCCGCCCGGCGCGGTCTACGATGCCAATCGCTTCACGCTCATGGCGCTCCTGAAGCGCCTCGGCTGCCGCGTGGGCGACTTCGGCATACTTGACGACGATCGCGAGGTGATTGCTTCGGCACTCGATGCCGCTGCCAGTGAGTACGACGCGATCATCACGTCGGGTGGGGTGTCGCGCGGTGAGGAAGATCATATCGGAGCGGTGCTCAAGAGGCTCGGCAGCATCTATTTTTGGCGCCTTGCAATCAAGCCTGGCCGGCCGATTGCCCTAGGACAAATTCGGGGCAAGGTGTTCGTCGGCCTACCGGGGAATCCCGTTGCGATGATGGTGACGTTCCTGCGCTTCGCGCGCCCTGTACTGTTGCGACTCCTGGGTGCGAGGGAGATCGACCCCGTACTCTATCGCGTGCGCGCCGACTTCGAGCATAGGAAAAAGCTCGGACGTCGCGAATGGGTTCGTGCACGTTTAATCGCGGACGGTTCCGGTACCTTGACCGCCCGGAAATTTCCTCGCGACGGCGCGGGCATCCTGACCTCTATGGTCGAGTCCGACGGCCTCGTCGAGTTGCCGGAGAGCTTGACCCACCTCAACGCCGGGAGCATGGTCGATTTCCTGCCCTTCAGCGAGGTGAGCCGATGAAGCTTCTCTACTTCGCATGGCTTAAGCAGCGTACCGGTATTGCCGCCGAGGAGGTCACACCGCCCGATTCCGTCACGAATGTGGCATCGCTGCTTGATTGGCTAAGGACCCGTGGCCCCGGCTATGCCGCGGCCCTCAGGGACTTGTCCGTAGTCCGTGTGGCGGTCAATCTCGAATATGTCCACGCAGATCATCCGCTCAGCGCCGAGGACGAGGTTGCCCTCTTTCCCCCGGTCACTGGGGGTTAGCGATGATTCGCGTGCAAACGGCCGATTTTGATCCTGGCAAGGAAATCGAAGCGCTCGCCAAGGGCAAATACGAGATCGGCGGGGTTGTCGTTTTCGTCGGCCTCGTGCGCGACATCGCCAAGGACAGTTCGGTGCGCTCGATGACGCTCGAGCACTACCCCGGCATGACCGAGAAGAAACTCGCGGAGATCGAAGCCGAGGCGTGCGCGCGATGGACGCTCGACGCAACGCTTATCATCCATCGCTATGGCCGGCTCGAGCCCGGCGAGCGAATCGTGTTGGTGGCCACCGCAGCAGCGCATCGCGAAGCAGCGTTCGAAGCGTGCCGCTTCCTCGTCGACTGGCTCAAGACCAAAGCGCCCTTTTGGAAAATCGAGGAGACGGCGACAGGTTCACGTTGGGTCGACGCGCGCAATGAGGATGAAGTAGCCGCGGCCGCCTGGTCGAAACCCGGCAAAAAGCCCGACGCCGCCGCATGAGTTCGGATCAACTCGCTTGCATATGATCCAGTCGTGACTGGAATAACTTCGCCACGCGCTCGATCATTCCCGGCAAGGGCGTATTATGCCCGCCAAACCGGTACGGTCATCGGGGAACCAGATTGAGACGACGAGCGTCGCAGCCAGCCGCCCCCCAAGCCGCCGCAGCGGCAGCCGCGCGCATGGGTATCTCGTGGTTCGCGGCCTTCGGCCTGCTGTTCCAGATATTCCTCGTCGCCAGCCACATTCATGTGGACGAGGATGGCTGGGTCGGACTTGTGCTGCCGCCGGGCGTCGCATCGTTGCCCGCCCACAATCACGATCTCGCTTTCCATCGACACGATGGCGCCCAAGAGCCGGACGACGCGGCGGCAATATCCCGCCATCGCCACCATTCAGGCGATGCCGCCGGGCAGTCAGTTCCCGCAAACGCCAATGACCGGGTCAAGCATCCGGATTGCCAGATTTGCCAGTCGTCGCCGGTCGTTTCCGCTTCATTTATTGCCAGTACGATCGCATTCGCTCCGGCAACCGTCGTCAAATTAGCGCAGCTGCATATTGCCGACGTCGACGCGAAGCGAAGCGAAGCACGAACGCACGTTCAGCCGAGAGCACCTCCCTACCACGCCTAATCCCAAAGGCCGGCGGCCGCCGGCGCACCATCGCGCGGATGCCGCGCGTCGGGCCGTATTGCGTCCGGGCGTTGCCGCAGCGCATTCAATGTCGAACGTCCGATCGTGCCCGGGTGATCGATCGGCTTCGTGGTTTGGAGAAAAACAATGAAAATGATAGGGGCTGGGGTAAGTGCCGTGTGCGCCAGTGGTGCAACTCGGAAGCATGCGACCCTAACGCATCTTGGCGACGCATATTACGGTCCGTCGCCGATACCTTCTGAATTGGAGACGCGGAAAACCGGAACTCGAAGTTTGTCCAGCCCTACTATGACGAAGAAGAGGGTTGAACGCTTTCGTCGCACGAATGGCCGTCAACTTTGCTTCGTAGCGAGTGCCGTGGCCGCAACGCTCGCCGCGTGTTGCATTGGGATGCTCGCCGATGGGACGCCTGCTTCAGCGCATGGCGTTGCGGGCGATCGCGTATTCCCTGCGACGATCGTCATCGACGACCCTGCGGTTGGCGACGAGTTGTCATTGCCGACGTTTTCGACGATCCACAACAGTGCCACCAACGGCAATGTCGGCTCGCGGGAGTTCGACTACGGCGCCGAATGGGACAAGACCATCACCGAAGACCTCGGCGTGAATTTCAATTTCGACTACACGGTTCTGAACTTCGACGACGGCACCAATGCAAGCGGATGGCAAGATCCGGCGTTCACCTTGAAATACAAGCTCTACGTCAACCCGGAGCATGAAATCCTGACGTCTGTCGGCGTCATACGGACGTTCGGCGGAACAGGCTCCTCCACCGTCGACAATCCCATCGGAAGCACCACGCCAACCATTTATGTCGGCAAGGGCCTGGGCGATCTGCCGGTTGATATTCTGCGTCCGTTTGCGATCACGGGTGAGTTCCAGTATCAGGTTTCCGATCAGACCACCGCGCAGGCCAACCAATGGATCATCGGCGGCTCGCTGCAATACTCGATTCCTTACCTGCAACAGCACGTGAAGGACATGGGCCTGCCCGAAATGGTCAGTCGAATGATTCCGATCGTCGAATACTCGATTACCGTGCCGTCGAATGGAGCGCCGGGCGGTGCGGTCACCGGAACCATCGCACCGGGCGTTCTCTATGAAGGGGACGCGTGGCAGCTCGGCCTCGAGGCGCTTATTCCCGCCACAAGCGCCACCAAGACGAACGTGGGCGCCATCGCTCAATTCCATCTCTATCTCGACGACATCTTCCCTGACACTATCGGCAAACCGATCTTTGGAAATTGATCATGCAGAAAAGATCTCTCCCTCTTCTCGCCGCAGTCGCCCTCGCCTTGGGCACCGCGGCGGCATTCGCCCATGCTTTCCTCGACCGCGCTAGTCCTGCAGTCGGCAGCACCACGCACGGCTCACCACCCGAGGTGCGAATATGGCTTACTCAGGGGGTCGAACCGGCCTTCAGCACGATTGAAGTGACGGACGCGAGCGGAAAACGCGTCGACAAGGGCAACGCCTCGGTCGATCCAAACGACAATAAGCAACTGACGGTATCGCTGCCGAATTTGCCACCCGGAACCTACAAAGTGACCTGGCGCGTAACGTCTGTCGACACACACCAGACTTCGGGAAATTTCACCTTCAAGGTGGAGCCGTGACCAAAGGGCGTTTGATCGGGCTTCATCGGTCAGGTATGCGATGGATACGCTCTATTTCCTGAGCGCTGCGGCACGGGCAAGCCACTATGCGAGCGTTGTGCTCCCGTTCGGGTCCTTTACCTGCGCGTTCGTCGTGGCTCGCCCGGCGTTCCGGCGCGTCTCGAACGAGCATGCGGAACGGCCGAAGCTGCGGCGATTTCTTTTGAGACTGGCACTTGGCGGTACTGTCGCAGGGGCGGCGACGACCGTGCTAAATCTCTGGATGACCGCCGCCGGGATGAGCGGGCAGCCGCTTCCGGACGCATTGCGACCCGAAATTCTCGGGGCAGTGCTTACCCAGACCAAATTCGGTCATATCTGGTTGGTGCGGATTTTCGTGACCGCATTGCTTGCCGCCGTGCTCGGCTTTCTGCTCTTACGACGGCGCGAGAAGGAGAGTCTCGCAGGCGAATGCTTTGCCGCCCTGCTCGCTGCGGCACTCCTGGCTTCACTCGCCTACATCGGCCATTCCAACGACGGCACCGGAGCCGAAGGCGCCTTTCGCGTTGGCGCGGACATGGTGCATCTTCTCGCGGCCGGCGCCTGGCTTGGCGCCTTGCCGGGGTTTGTCTTCATGCTAGCCCGGGCGGGGGATCCCAAGGTGCGATACGGTCTCCGCCTCGCGCACGAGGCGGCTGTACAATTTTCGCCCCTTGGCATTGTCAGTGTATCGCTCCTGCTGCTGACGGGTACCGTGAATAGCTGGTATCTCGTGGGCTCGGTAATCGCACTCGTGGGCACCACGTACGGCTGGATTTTGCTTTTGAAGCTCGGCATTTTGGCCATCATGCTGACGGTGGCGGCGATCAATCGCCAACGTCTTACGCCCAGGCTCGATTCATCTTCATCGTCGGCGCGGGACGCGCGCGCGACCCTCCAGGCACTCCGACGGAATTCGACCATCGAAACTGGACTCGGTCTCATCTTGCTTTGCGTGGTGGGCGCTCTCGTCGCGGCAACGCCCGCGGCCCACGAAGAGCCGCTTTGGCCGTTCCCCTATCAACTCGACACCGTCGGCCTTGTGGTCACGCCTGAGCTTGAGGCCAAGTTCATCCTCGCGGTACTCCTCGCGCTCGGCGGCATCGGCGGAATAATCTGGGGACTGCTCAAGCGGTTTTGGTGGACTCCTCTTGGCGGGCTTGTCATGTTGGGGGCGGCGTTGGCGCTTCCGGCACCCTACCTCCTGACCGATGCTTATCCGACGAGCTTTTATCACTCGCCCGTCGCCTATGACGCGGAATCAATAAGACGAGGCGAGCAGGCTTATGACGCCAACTGTTCCGCGTGCCATGGCGCATACGGCTACGGCGATGGGCGGTTGGCGGACTCGCTGCCGATAAAGCCATCGGATCTTACGGGTGCGCATCTCCTTCATCACGGCGCCGGTACGCTTTTCTGGTGGATAAGCTATGGCATAGAGGGAACTCCCATGCCTGGATTCGACGATCGACTCGACGTGGATGCACGCTGGGACACGATAAATTTTCTCCGTGCGCAGACGGACGCCGAGCAATCGAACGGCATGGACGCCGCGGTCGAACCGTTCCGACCGATCGTCGCACCCGATTTTTTCTTTCAGCCTCTGAATCAAAATCAAGAGACGTTGAAAAGCCTCCGCGGCAGAACGAACGTGCTGCTGGTCCTTTACAGCTTGCCCGACTCAATGGCGCGGCTCGAAGCCCTCGAATCCGCAAAACCGTCCTTGGCGGTACTCGACACGCGAATCATCGCGATCGCGATGACGACCGATGCCGCGACCGAAGGACAACCGGGTTCCTTAGCAAGTCCATCGATCCTTGCCGATGCCAACCCCGATGTCGTCGCGGCTTACACGCTGTTCCGTCGCGTGCCAACCGGGGAGGGCGTCTTGCCCGTTCCACGGCACATGGAATTCCTTATCGACCGCGCCGGGTATCTTCGCGCGCGGTGGCTGCCATCAGAGGAAAAAGGCTGGAGCGATGTCGCAATCCTGCGCCGCGAGATCGAGACGCTCAACAAAGAACCGCCGCGCGAGCCGGCGCCCGAGGGGCATGTGCATTGATCCTAGCGCCTGCGCGCGAAGCACTCACGCAGCACTCGGTTTTCCCCACCGCCGGACGAGCTTGTCGTAATCCTCGAGCAAAGTCCGCGTGACACTACCAACCTCGAACTTGTATTCGCCGATCTCGGCGACCGGAGTCACCTCAGCGGCGGTGCCGCAGATGAAGACCTCCTGGGTCTTGGCAAGCTCATCGGGCATGATGGCGCGTTCGATGGTCTTGATCTGGCGATCCTTTGCAAGTCCGATGACGGTCTGGCGCGTAATGCCGTTCAAGAAACAGTCCGGCGTCGGCGTGTGCAGCTCCCCGTTTTGGACCAAGAAGACGTTCGCACCCGTCGCCTCGGCGATGCGCCCGCGCCAATCGAGCATGAGCGCATCCGCATAGCCCGCGCGCTCGGCTGCGTGCTTGCTGATCGTGCAGATCATGTAGAGGCCGGCCGCCTTGCTCGACGTCGGCGCCGTGTTCGGAGACGGCCGGGCGTACTTCGCCCATCCGAGCCTAATCCCCCTCATGCGCGCCTCGGGCGAAAAATAGGACGGCCACGGCCAGGTGGCGATTGCGAGATGAATTTTGCTTTGCTGGGCGGATACCCCCATGACTTCGCTGCCGCGCCAAGCGACCGGCCGCACGTAGCCGTCGACGATACCATTCGCCTTTACAACCGCATCGCAAGCGCGATCGATTTCCTCGACCGACCAAGGAATCTCGAAGTCGAGCCCGCGCGCCGACGCTACCAGACGCTCGGTGTGTTCAGTGAGCTTGAAGATAATACCGCCATAGACACGCTCGCCTTCGAAGACGCAGCTTGCGTAGTGAAGTCCGTGGGTCAGGACATGTACCTTCGCATCGCGCCACGGAACGAGTTTGCCGTCGAACCAGATCTCTCCATCACGATCGTCAAAAGGAATAAGCGCCATGTCGTTCCGCCCTTTGTCAAATTCAGATCGGCGCATCCTTTGCGATCCGGCGCCGACGGGAATGTCTTGCATGACGTAACATTAGGCGGCATATACGTCAACGTGGCTGACTTAAAATCGGGTTTCAATCAACTGTTCTTGCGCGAGGAAGAGCTTCGGCGCGGCATGGAACTTTTGTTCTTTGCCTACCGCGACTTTGCTGCGGAACCCGACGGATTGTTGACGCGGCATAAGTTCGGGCGCGCTCATCACCGGGTGATCTATTTCGTCGGCCGTTATCCCGGCATCAGCGTGACGGAGCTTTTGAACATCCTCAAGATCACCAAGCAAAGCCTCTCCCGCGTGCTGGGGCAGCTTGTGCGCGAGGGCGTTGTACTCCAAAAGCCGGGCCCGAACGACCGTCGGCAGCGCCGCCTCGAATTGACGGCAAAGGGGATCGACATCGAAGACGCGCTCACACGCCGTCAGCGCGAGCGGTTCGCACGCGCCTTCCGCAACGCCGGTGCGGACGCGGTTGAGGGATTTCGCCAAGTCCTGCTTCAGCTCGTCAACGAGCGCGACCAGACCCGCTTTCGTGCCCCGCAATAGGCGGCCGTCCCACTCCCCTGCTATACTCCGACAATGACCGACGACGCCCCTCACGTCCTTGTTGTCGATGACGACAAACGCCTGCGCGAGCTTCTGCGCCGCTATTTGTCCGAGAACGGGTTTCGAGTCACGACGGCCGGGAATGCCGTCGAAGCGTGGGCGAAGCTTGAAGGCCTTGCCTTCGATCTCATTGTGCTTGACGTCATGATGCCGGGCCAAAACGGGCTCGACTTCACCGAATCGTTGCGCCGCAAAAGCCAGGTGCCGATCCTCATGCTCACCGCAATGGGCGAATCCCGCGACCGCATCAGAGGTCTCGAACGAGGTGCGGACGATTATCTGCCGAAGCCGTTCGAGCCGCGCGAGATCGTGCTTCGTATTCAGCGGATATTGAGTCGTGTGCCGACTCAACCTGCACTTGAACCACTCACACAGGTACGCCTCGGCGCCTTTGTGTTCGATTTGCGTCGCGAGGAATTGACCCGTGACGGCGAGTTAATCAAGCTGACCGAAAGCGAGGCACGGCTACTCAAGGTTCTGGCGAGCCACGCGGGTGAGCCACTCGAACGTCGACACCTCGCGGCAGAAAGCGATATGTCCGGTAGCGCGCGAACGGTGGACGTTCAGGTCACTCGACTGCGACGCAAGATCGAACCCGATCCGCGCATACCGCGCTATCTTCAAACCGTTCGCGGCAAGGGCTATTTGCTGCGGCCCGATTGAGAAGTTGTGTGGATGATTCAACCTGCGGGGTAAGGCGCCGCCCGCGACCGGGCTCGATCCCGGCGTTTTGACCGATTGGGTCTGCGACCCCAATCGGCGGTCGGTGGCATAACACAGGATGGCTTGGAGTGCGACGAGGTGATATGGAATCGGTGCCGAATTAACGAAGCGGAGCGTCACTGTGCGGGGTTTGCCAGACGCGTTGATGCAACGGGCGAAGCGCTATCTTCCTCGCTCGCTGATGGGGCGCTCACTCCTCATCATCGTAACACCGCTCGTGTTGCTACAGGTCGTGTCCACTTACATTTTCTACGAACGCCATTGGGACACGGTGACCCGCCAGCTCGCGTCCACCCTCGCCGGCGACGTTGCCGTCATCGTGGGTTTTCTCGAGGAGCACCATGACGAAGCGAGCCGCCAATGGATTCTCGGGGTTGCCGATCAACGCATGGGGATCCGGGCGCGCTTCCAACCCGACGCTCGGATTAACCCCGACCTAACGCGCTTGCCGCCCGATTCGCTCGACCGCTTGCTGATTCCCTATCTCGAGGACCGCATCAATCGCCCCTTCGACATTGATACGAGCGAACTCGACCGCGACATCGAAATCAGCGTGCAGCTGCCGGACGGCCTGCTGATCGCCACGACGACGCGCAAGCGATTGTTCAGTCCGACCACCTATATTTTCATTCTGTGGATGGTCGGCTCATCCTTGGTGCTCGTCTCGATTGCGACCATTTTCATGCGCAACCAGATTCGGCCGATCAGACGCCTCGCCGCCGCGGCGAACAGTTTCGGTAAGGGCCGCGACGTGCCGAATTTCCGGCCGGCGGGTGCCGCAGAGGTGCGCCAAGCCGCTTCTGCCTTCATGGAAATGCGCGACCGCATCAAGCGCCAGATCGAACAGCGTACTGAAATGCTGGCAGGCGTCTCCCACGATTTGCGTACGCCGCTCACGCGCATGAAGCTGCAGCTTGCCCTACTAGGCGATAGCGTCGAATCGGAAGAGCTAAAGGCCGACGTCGCCGACATGGAAAAGATGATTGAGGGTTATCTCGCGTTTGCGCGCGGCGAGGGCACGGAAGCGCCCGAGCCCGCGGACTTATCCTCAGTCCTTGAACAAGTCGTGGCGGGTGCCCGCAAGGAGGGAGCGAAGATCGACCTCCATACGGAAGAGCATCTCATCGTCCCCGTTCGCCTCGAGGCCATCAAACGGGGACTTATGAACCTCGTCTCGAATGCCGTGCGATATGGTCGGCACATTCAGGTGCGCGCCGGGCGGCGGGAAGACGCAATCGAAATCCTGGTCGACGACGACGGACCCGGCATTCCCCGCGATCAGCGCGAGGCTGTGTTTCGGGCGTTCGTCCGGCTCGATCCGTCGCGCAATGTTGAGACTGGCGGAGTCGGACTCGGTCTTACCATCGCGCGCGATGTCGTGCGGGGACACGGCGGAGAACTCGTCCTCGACGATTCACCCCTTGGTGGGCTCCGGGCGCGCGTGCGCCTGCCCATTTAACGAACCTGCGGGCAACGGGTGCACATCCGCAATCGGCGCTTCCAGGCGAGATGTGCGGCGAAATACCGAGTTCCCGCTCCCGGCACTCCTGTGATAGGGTCCGGCCGCCAAACCGGCCCGGACATTCAGCGGGATATGGAATGACTTTACTCGACCTCGATCGCCTTGACGCGACCCCCCTCTCCAAGGAACCGTATGAATTCGTGATGGTGCCCAATTTCGTTCGTCCTGAAGCGATCGGCCCCATCCGCGATGCGTATCCCCGCATCGATCAGCCAGGCAGCTTCCCGGTAAGCAAGGTCACATTCGGAAAAGGCTTTGCGAACCTCCTCAAGGCGCTTGAGGGGCCCGATTTTCGCCACGCGATCGAGGGCAAGTTTGGCGTCGACTTATCGGGCCGGCCCACCATGGTTACGGTGCGGGGCAATTGCGGCCCGCGGGACGGTGGCATCCACACGGATTCGAGGAGCAAGATTGTCACGGTGCTTCTCTATCTGAACGAGCCGTGGGAGGCGCAGGGGGGAAGGTTGCGCCTGCTGCGCTCTTCTACCGATCTTGAGGATTACGCGCTCGAAGTTCCGCCGGAGGCTGGGCTTCTTCTCGCGTTCCGGCGGAGCGACCGATCCTTTCACGGCCACAAACCCTATATCGGCCCGCGTCGTGTGGTCCAGCTCAATTGGGTAGCGAATAGCGGGCACGTCCTCTGGGACTTGATGCGCCATCGCCTTTCGGCGTGGATCAAGCGCGCCGCTTAGTGCCGCCAATCGCGTCTAACCGACGAGGGTCGGCCTCCACTCAGCCGTTCCCCGCGAAGCGATCGGTCGCCTTGATGAGATTGTCGAGGATCCCGGGTTCGTTGTAGGCGTGCCCGGCACCCTCAACGATGTGAAACTCCGCCTCCGGCCATTTTTCGTGAAGTTCCCACGCAGTCGTCGCCGGGCAACATATATCGTAGCGGCCATGCACGATGACCGTCGGGATGTGCCGGATCTTGTCGGCGTCGCGCAGAAGTTGGCCTTCTTCGAGGAACCCCTTATTTGAGAAATAATGGTTCTCGATGCGCGCAAAGGCGAGGGCGAAGGCATCGTCCGCGTGGTGGCTCGAAAGCGACGGATCGGGAAGCATCGTCACCGTCTCGCCTTCCCAAACGCTCCACGCCTTGGCCGCCCGTAACTGCTCGTCACGGTCCGCGCCGTTTAATCGGCGCCGATATGCAGCGACCAGATCATGACGTTCTTCCGGCGGAATCGGTGCCAGGAAATGTTGCCACTTGTCGGGAAAGATGAGCGAGGCGCCTGACTGGTAGAACCAGCGTATTTCCGCCGCCCTTATCGTGAAGATGCCGCGAAGCACGAGCTCGCTGACGCGTTCAGGATGCTTCTGCGCGTAGGACAGCGCCAACGTCGAACCCCACGACCCGCCGAATACCAGCCATCGCTCAACCCCCATCATAATTCGCAGGCGCTCGATATCTGCGACGAGATGCCAGGTCGAGTTCGCGTCAAGGGAGGCGTGAGGCGTGCTTTTGCCGCAGCCTCGCTGATCGAAAAGAAGCACATTGTAGCGCCCCGGATCGAAAAGCCGGCGATGGTGTGGCGAAAACCCAGCGCCCGGCCCGCCATGCAGGAAGATCGCGGGTTTGCCCGTCGGGTTGCCACTTCGCTCCCAATAGACCCGATGGCCATCGCCCACGTCGAGCCAGCCCTTGTCGTAAGGTTCGATGGTGGGATAGAGCGTGCGCAGATTCTCGATCACGTTCGGCATTTCGTTTCGCCTTCTCGAAGTGGGAGTTGCGGCCTCGAAACATAGCGCCCGCGAAAGGCAAGGGCGGCGAATGGACAGTCAGTGCACTCAAGCATGGTGGTCACATCAAACCGTCGCAATAGGCGTCACCGGAGAGCCGACCGCACCCGGCAATCGAAGTGGTGGCGCCGTCAGCAGGAACCGGCTCCGCCCATGCGTGCGGAGCCAGCGGGCCAGCTCCGAAAGGTACCAGATTTCACCAAGCGGAATGCCGAGCTTGAATAGGCAATGTTCGTGGAGCGGCAGTGCCGCATGCTGCCCGTTCGTCGGTGCGGAAGGAAATGCTTCGACTGCGTAATTGTCAGAAATCAGCGCCGCCACGTTGCTGTCGGTGATCCACTGCAGCAGCCTTGGATCACGACCATTGAGTGCCGCACAGGAGTTCTCGAGGTCATGTGAATTGGGCCGGCGATTCATTTCGAGGATGACGTCATCGAAACCAGTATAGATCAGCGCCATGTCACCTGGCTCAATCGCGACCTTGTCGGCATGCAGGACGGCCATCAGATCATCATAGCCCACGAGCTTCCGTGCCCGGCCGAAATGCGCGTGAAGATCGATGAGGACGCCGCGGCCTTGGATGCCGTTCGCCGCGTAATTCTCGATGCCAAGCGCCTTGGCCCCAACGCCTTCGAAGCGCGCCCAAGTTTCCGCACCCAGCCTGGCGGACGTACCCACCACGTGCTCCCCGGCTCGCCAACCGTTGTAATAGACGGGTTCGGGCACGCCGTCGGCGTCAGCATCGAATAGGCTGCCGGCATGGGCGAAGCTGTCCCACTGGGTCGAGTATTGAGTATGGAGGAATACCGCATCGTCGCTCAGTACGTCTGTCAAATTCGGATCGGTGTTCTTGAGTGGAAAGTTGTAGTTTTGCGCATCCCCACGCAGTGTCGCAAAAAGTCGCGGGGGGTGACGGCGGGGGTTGAGCACATTCCCGCCGGGATAATCGAGGGGAAGCGAAAGGCAGAAGGCGTGACCCTCTTTCACTTCCGCCGCGGCTTGGCGCCGCTTTTCGGGGGTGAGCAGGTTGAGGCGGCCGAGCTGGTCGTCTTCGCCGAAATCGCCCCAGTTCGATCCTTCGGGCCGCCGTTTCCAGCGCTTTGCCATTTGCTACTCCCGACCGCCTAAATGTGTTTAGCGCCTCGGCTTTTAAGCTTCGTCACCATTGTCCGCGCGCGGAAGCGGGCGTCCATCATCGCAGTTTCGGGCTCTCCACTTCGCTCCGGCCGGAATGAAAGGTCGACACCGGGGCGTCTTCGGCCGAAGCAATTGCCTTAAAACAACTTTCCGCCATTGGGGACTGCGTGCGTCGGCGACACCAGCACGACCTCGCCCCCCTCATCCGGAAAGCCGAGGACCAGCACTTCGCTCATCACCTTGCCAATTTGCTTGACCGGGAAATTGACCACCGCAGCAACCTGTCGACCGACCAGCTCGTGCACCTGGTAATGTTTGGTGATCTGAGCCGAGGTGCGCTTGATTCCAATTGCAGGCCCGAAATCGACCCGCAGCTTCAAGGCGGGCTTGCGCGCCTCGGGATAGGGCTCTGCCTCAACGATCGTGCCGACGCGAATGTCGACCCGCTCGAATTCCCCATACGCGATTTGCTCCATGGCCTCGCCTCGTATTCATGGCGGCGCACGCTAACATCGCAGCCGCCCGGCTTCAATCCCAGCCGGCTTCGATTGAAAAGCGATTTGCGCCCGTCAGTCCTTGGAAGAGATGCGAAAGCAACGCCGCTTCAGCGGCGAAAGCTGCTCGCGGCCAAGCCGCCCGCAACGGGCTGACTCCGAGGTACAGCGGACACGTTTCGATTTTTCTGCTCGAACCGCCTTGTCGTCGATCAAGCGCGCAGGCGCGGCGGGTGCTTCACGCGGCCTTTCCCTTCTTTTTGGCGGTGAGGGTCTTGACCTCTTCGAGCATTTCGGAGACGCGCCGGTTGATGACGTCGAGCGAGTCGCTGTTCGCCTTGGCGATCAACTCGCCGATCTCCTTCATGTGAGCAAATGTGTTCTCGAAAGTGTGCTTCGCGAGCTCGGCCTGCTTCGACGCCGCTTGCTCGGGCGTTGTCGGGGTGCCGTAGGAGCGCAAAAGGGCTGCGTATTCCTCCATCGACTCGCGCATGATTTCGGTCTGGCGCCGCACGACCGCTTGCATGCCTTCGACAGCGGCCTGGCTCGCAGCAGTCAACGCTTCGACATTCTTGCGATAGGAATCGGCGACTTGCTCCACATTCAGTCCGGGAACCTTGAGCTCGGCCATGAATTTGGTGAAATCGATTTCGCCGAACGGGTTGTAAGCCTTATCCATCGGGTATCTCCTTGGGTTCGGGTTATGTTGCAGTGCAGCATTTGCTTGTATTTATGCTTTTCCGTTGCCCGGTCAATCAAAATTTTTGTGCAGTGCAAAAAAACCGGGCGCTATCTGGACGTCCTTGCCTCAAGGTATCTAGGCCCGGAAACTTGCCGGGACGCGGTTTGACCACCTTACAGGAGGGCGATCAATCCACCCTCGTCGATTCGGGCGGAGGCCCCTTGCGGCAAGGCCGACTGCGCGTGCCTCCCCAGCTCAATCACAGGGATCGGCCTGTAGCCCATCTCGACGCCGACGACGACACCCAGTGCTAGAATAGCATCTGTCTCGCCAAGCACGAGGGCCGCTGGCGCCTTCCCGGCGCGCAGGAGTTCGAGCATCACGGCGCTCGCGGAGCTCGAGCCGATCATTCCAGGGAGGCACAGAATACGGCCGTCGATGAAGGCTCCGCGATCGGGGTGCCGCGCGTCGATCACACGCGCCGTCGCCGGATCGATCCCACCCCAGAAGCTGATCGGCGCACGAAGCTTCAGAATCCTGCCTTCGGCGCACCCGTCGACAAGCACCTTTTCCGCCTTGAGCGCTCCAAGCAGGGTCGGAGTTTCGGTCATTGCCAAAGCCGCTCGTCGCGCGCAACGCGACCCGTGAGGGCAGAGGCGACGCAATCGCCGAGACTGCCATAGACCACCTCCCATCCGGTATTGCCGGGAGCATAGTGAGCGAATTTCCCCGAGTTGGTCATGAGCACGCCACCACCCTCCGGCAGGATGGGCGTGACGACGACGCAGGTATCGGCGACGATGACGACGCCGGCGTCTTCAAGCGGTTTCAGGCGGCGTTCCCGCTTGAGCATTTCGACCACATCGCGGCGGGTACAGACATAAAATGGCACGGCAAATGTGCGACCGCCGAGCAGGCGCTCGAGTTCCACGACTTCTTCTTCGGAGAAATGTGGGCTGCCGACCGCCACCGCATCGATCCTCTCGGCCGTGACGGTCGAAAGACTGTCACGGCTTCGCCTAACCATATCGGGCGTCACGTTGACGATTTTGACTGGGGGCTGGCCGGCCAGTGCCGCCTCGAGCGTGGACGCTTCCGGCGTGGTGCCGGCAACGTGGAATAGCCCGACCGCCCCTGTCGAGGCGGCCGCCGCACCGAGCGCCTTTAGGCGATCTTCCGACACGCCCTTGGGTAGGCCATCGACCACGACCACGGCCGTTCCTGCTTCGCGGCCGAGGATCGCACCGAGTACGGGGTAGAAGACATCGGTATCCTTGAGTGCCGGGGAAATTGCCGAGGTTTCGAGAACGATGCTTGCGCGCCGGTTCTCCGTAAGGTGGAGGCCGGCATAGGGTGCGCGCCCGGAGATCGCGGCGCAAATATCGAGGAAGTCGCCATAGCGGTTCGTTCGCGCCCCCAGCACAGAGTTGCAGAAGGCGACGGCGTTGCTCTCGCCCCAAGCGACATGCTCGCCCAACCCCGGCCTGTGGCCCGCTTGATAAGGCGCGCATGTCCAGGTCGGCTGGCAGCCGAGCGCCTCGTAAGCGCGCATCATTCGCAGCGCCATTTCATAGTGGTGCCGATCGCCGCGGACGCGCATCGGATTGAGGAGGTCGAGAGCACCCACGTTGAGCGTCGAGGGAACACGTACGCGGCCCTGATCGGTAACCAATTTTTCCGCGAACGCCGTCCCGCTGTCGCCGTGGTAAAGACAACCGTCGATATGGGTGGAAGTCACGGGCACAAGCCGCTCAGCGCCAAGAAATCGGGCAGTCTCAGCCACAATCCGCGTGGCCAAGGCGATGGCGGGTACCACACTCTCGCCTGCCGCCCACGCCCGCTCCTCCTCCGTCAGGGCTAGCGCCATGAAGGCTCCTCAAGATGGCCAGTCACGCTCACCGTTTGGCTGAAACCAAATTTCTCGCAAAAAACTCCAGCGTACGCGTACGAGCAAGCTCATGACTTTCTCGGTCAAAGCTCGCTCGTTGATCGCAACTGAAGCCATGTCCCGCAGGATACAGAAAGACCGGCACCTTCGGCTGGGCCTTCTTGATCGCCTGAACATCGGCGAGGGGGATCGACGAGTCGGTCTCCCCGAAATGGAGCATGACCGGGCATTTCGGCGTCTCATCCTTGAAGGGTGCGATTTGCCCGCCGTAGTAGCCGACGGCCGCGGCAAGTCCGCCTAGCTGCGTGGCGGCACGCCAAGCAACCGATCCACCCCAGCAATAACCGACGATGCCGACCGGACCCGCATCCGAAACGGCCTTGATCGCGGCCGCCACGTCCTTGAGCACCTCGGGCCACTCGATCTTGCCTCGCAAGGCGCGGCCCGCCTCGATGTCGGCAGCCTCATAGCCGAGTTCAACGCCCGGCTCGGCGCGATCGAACAATGCAGGGGCGAGAGACGCATAGCCGTCCTTGGCGAAACCGTCGCACACCTCGCGCATGTGCTTGTTCACCCCGAAAATCTCCTGGATGACGACAAGGCCACCTTTCGGCTTGCCTCTGTTGACGGTATCCGGCGTGTCGGCCCGGTAGGCCGACAGTTTATGCCCGTCGGGCGCGGTAAGCGTCAGCGTTTTGCCCATTCGTGTCTCTCCTTAAGCCCCCTCGCGGCGGGCATGATAGCGCGTGCCCCGAAGGGGGCCAGCTTATTCTTGCATTAGGTGCATGCTATCGTGCCGGCGGGACGATGTCGGTGGAGAACGAGAGGAATTTTAGGATGATCAAGCTCTACCAGTTTCCAACCGCCTTCGGCGTGCCGAATCCGAGCCCCTTTTGCGTCAAAGTCGAAGTCCTCCTCAAGATGGCAGGCCTCGACTATGAGAGCATCGTCTCCACCAATCCCGGCAAAGGCCCCAAGGGCAAGCTGCCGGCGATCGAGGATAAGGGAAAAATGATCGGCGATTCGGAGTTCATCCGCCTTCATATCGAGCGGCAATACGGCATCGACTTCGACAAGGGGCTCGATGGGCGCGAGCGCGCCGTGGCGCACGCCTTCGCGCGCCTGTTCGAAGAACGCACCTATTGGGCGTTGGTCTATAGCCGCTGGATCGACGAGAGCAACTGGCCCAAGGTTCATTCGGCCTTCTTCGGCTCGATGCCGCCCGTCCTGCGCACGGTCCTGCCGGCGATGTTCCGCAAGAAGGTGCGCGGCTATCTCAACGGCCACGGCATCGGCCGCCACAGTCAGGACGAGATTTACGCGCTCGGCGTTTCCGACATCCGTAGCGCGGCGGATTGGCTCGGCGAAAAGCACTATTTCATGGGTGAAGCGCCGACCGGCGTCGACGCCACTGTCTATGCCTTCACGGAGAACCTGATTAGCCCGCCACACGAAACGCCGATGAAGGCCGAGGCCCTTCGCCACGCCAACGTCGTCGCCTACACGCGGCGGATGCGGGAACGCTATTTCGGATGAAGAAGCCGGCTCGCACGCGCGTGCGATTCACACATTGAAGCGGAAGAGCATCACGTCGCCGTCTTGCACGACATAGTCCTTGCCTTCCTGGCGCATCTTGCCCGCTTCCTTTGCACCTTGTTCGCCACCGCACTTGACGTAGTCGTCATAGGCGATCGTCTCGGCACGGATGAAACCGCGCTCGAAATCGGTGTGGATGACGCCCGCCGCCTCGGGGGCCGTCGCCCCTTTGGCGACGGTCCACGCGCGGGATTCCTTGGGGCCGGCGGTGAAGAACGTGATGAGATGGAGAAGTGCGTAGCCAGCGCGGATGAAGCGGTCGAGCCCCGGTTCCTCGAGCCCCAGGTGATTGAGGAAATCCTTGCGCTCCATGGGATCCTTGAGCTGCGCGATCTCGGCTTCGATGGCGGCCGAGATCGCGACCGATTCGCTGCCGAGCCGGGCTGCGCGCGCGGCCGCCGCCTTCGAATATGCGTTGCCGGTCCCGGCCGAGCCTTCGTCGACGTTCAGCACATAGAGCATCGGCTTCGCCGTGATGAGCCCGAGGCGTTGAAAGGCGCGGCGTCTTTCCGGGTCCGCGGGCATTGCGACGCGTGCGGGCTTGCCCTCGCCGAGTGCTGCAACCGCGGGCTCCAATAGTTCCGCGAGCAATTTTGCTTCTTTGTCACCCGCCTTGGCCTTCTTGCTCGCCTGCTCGAAGCGCCGCCCGGTGCTCTCGAGATCGGCGAGCATTAGCTCGGTCTCGACCGTTTCGGCGTCGCGAGCGGGATCGACCGAGCCTTCGACATGATGCACCCCCTCGCCTGCGAAGCAGCGAAGCACGTGCACGATGGCGTCGACCTCGCGGATATGGGCGAGGAATTGGTTGCCGAGCCCTTCGCCCCGGCTTGCACCCCGCACGAGGCCTGCGATGTCGACGAACTCGAGTTGGGTGGGAACGACGCGTTCGGACTTGGCAAGCTTTGCCAGAACGTCGAGGCGCGGATCGGGAACCACGACGCGGCCGACATTCGGCTCAATGGTGCAGAATGGATAGTTTTCGGCCGCGGCCGCCGCGGTCGCAGTGAGCGCATTGAAAAGAGTCGACTTGCCCACGTTCGGCAGGCCGACGATGCCGCAGTTGAAGCCCATATCAATCCTCGGAATTCTTTGGTCTGTCACCCTCGTCCGCGGGGGTGCCATCGCCGTCGACGGCCTTGGTCTCCTTCGCCGGTTTCGGCGGTTTCATAAGTAAGGCAAGCTTCGTCATGAAGCGGCTTTCTTCGTCCTTCGCGAGGAGCGGAAAGGCGTCGGCGATGGCGTCGAGGAGTTTTTCGAGCCAAGCGCGATCCTCCTCGAAGAAATCGCTCAAGACATAAGGGTGCACGAGATGCCGCTCGCCGGGATGCCCGATCCCGATCCGGAGGCGCCAGAAATCCGGTCCGATATGGGCGTCGATGCTGCGAATTCCGTTGTGACCCGCGGTTCCTCCGCCAAATCTCACCTTGACCTTGCCCGGTGCCAAGTCGAGTTCGTCATAGACGATGAGCACGTCCTTGGGTTCGAGCTTGTAATAGCGCATCGCTTCGCCGACCGCGCGCCCCGACTCGTTCATGAACGTCAGCGGCAATTGCGCCATGAGCCGCACGCCGCCCACCTCTCCCTCGGCTAAGAGCGATTGGAAACGCCGGCGGTAGGATGCAAAGGAATGGCGGCGGACGATTGCGTCCACCGCCATGAAACCCACGTTATGTCGGTTGGCGGCATATTTCGGGCCCGGATTGCCCAGGCCCACAATGAGGCGCATGGGTAAACC
This sequence comes from Alphaproteobacteria bacterium, assembly GCA_035625915.1. Taxonomy (NCBI): domain Bacteria; kingdom Pseudomonadati; phylum Pseudomonadota; class Alphaproteobacteria; species Alphaproteobacteria bacterium. The sequence continues at coordinate 26,541 of DASPOR010000188.1, forward strand.
CGCGTGTTACGCCTTGCCCTTCTTGGGTTCCTCGACGACCTCTTTCGCTTCCTTTTCCTTGTCCTTGGTTTCCTTCGCGGTAATGACTTCGACTTCGGCTGGTGCTGCTGGAGTCGCCGCGATTTCAGCCTCGGTCTGCTGGGTGTTCGGCGGCGCCACGGTCGCGACCGTGAAGTCGCGCGCGATCGAAGGCCGCACGCCCTCGGGCAGCTTGACCATGCGAATATGCACGCTGTCGCCGATATCGAGACCAGTGAGGTCGACCCGGATCTCATGGGGGATCTGAGTCGCCAGGCACACGACCTCTATCTCGTGGCGCACGATATTCAGCACCCCACCGCGCTTGATGCCGGGCGAGGCAGCCTCGTTGTCGAAGCTCACCGGAACCTGAACGGTTACCTTCGTGGTCGGGTCGACGCGCATGAAGTCCACGTGCTCCGGCCGATCCGTCACGGGATGAAATTGAACGTCGCGCACCAAAACCCTGTGCTTGTCTTTCTCGACCTCGACGTCATAGAGGTTCGTGAAGAAGGCGGTCTTGCGAAGCTCGGGCATAAGCTCGCTCGGGTCGATCGAAACGAGGGCGGGCGCTTTCTTGGCACCATAGATGACGGCAGGAACGCGCCCTGTGCGTCGTGCGGCGCGGGCTGCCCCCTTACCTGCCCGCTCGCGCCGCTGCGCGTGAAACACGAATTCGTCGGACATGTTACTCTCCTTTGCCAAACCAACCCCGCCCCAATGTAGGGCGGGCATTCGGCGGACGGCCTCCAGGGGTGCCATCCGCGCCGAATTCCTACGATGCTCTTCGGGCTTCAATCCGAGACGACACCCGAAAGCTTGGCGACCTCGCCTTCGCTGAACAGGCTCGACACCGAATCGCCCTTGCTGATCCGCCGGATCGCCTCGCCCAACAGGGGGGCGATCGAAAGCTGGCGGATCTTGCGCGCAGCCTTCACCTCGTCGCGCGCCTGAATGCTGTCCGTGATGACCACGGCCTCAAGCGGCGACGCCTCAATGCGCGAGGCCGCCGAGCCCGACAGCACCCCATGGCTGCAATAAGCCGCCACCCATGTGGCGCCCTTATCGGCGAGCGCCTGAGCAGCGTTGCAAAGCGTGCCAGCGGAATCGACGATATCGTCGATCAGGATGCATCGCCGGCCCTTTACCTGGCCAATGATATTGACGACCTCGGACTCACCCGCACGCTCGCGGCGCTTATCGATGATCGCGAGGTCCGCGTCAAGTGGCTTGGCGATTGCCCGGGCGCGGACAACCCCACCCACGTCCGGCGAGACGATAACCAGATCATCGCCATTATAGTGGTTACGAATATCGTTGTAAAATACGGGGGCGGCATAGAGGTTGTCGAGCGGGATATCGAAAAAGCCCTGGATCTGATTGGCGTGCAAATCAAGGGTTAAGACGCGGTTCGCCCCTGCAGTCGTGATCAGGTTCGCCACGAGCTTGGCGCTGATGGGGGTGCGTGGTCCGGTCTTGCGATCCTGGCGTGCATAGCCGTAATAGGGTAGGACTGCCGTGATGCGCGAGGGCGAGGCGCGCTTGAGGGCATCGAGCCAGATCAAAAGCTCCATCAGGTGGTCATTTGCGGGGTAGGAGGTCGACTGGATAAGAAAGACGTCTTGTCCCCGCATGTTCTCGAGGATTTCGACGAAGATCTCGTTGTCTGCAAACCGACGCACGCTGTACTGGCTGATTGGCACGTCGATGTAATGGGCAATTCCTTCGGCCAATGGCCGGTTGGCGGTGCCGCTCAGGAGCTTCATTTCGCCCTCTCCCAGTTGTGCCCCGCATGATTGCCGAGCATTACCGCAACCGCCGGCACATTTGCGGCGCCTCTATATCAATCTGACGCAAATCTGTAAACCTTGGGTCGGGTGAGGCTGGCCTCGGCTGCCGCCGCAACCTGTGGAGACGGTTAGCCGCCGGCGCTTGCCTGGTCTGCCTCGCCGACAATGGCGGCGATCCCGCCTGCCGCATTCTGAGCGACCGCGGCGGTGATCTCGCCCCAAACGCGCTCGAGGATGCGGGAGGGCACATTGTTCTCCTGGCTCACCTGGCCGAGTTCCTTGCCGTCAGGCTTCAAAACCAACCACGTCACCTTGATGTGCTGGATGCCTCCGGATACATCCTCGACGTTGACGGTGCCAGTGAGTGAAAGGCTCCCCGGCCGCCGCTCGGAGTCGAGACGCACGTTGGCAACCTTCAGGGCGTATTCGATCGCCTGACGAAGTTGCGCGTCGCCGGATTTGCCGGGGGATCCCCGAATCGTCGTGATCACCAGGCTGCGTGAGCCCGGGTTATGGACCGCGAGCACTGAAGGATCCCCTTTTGGAATCGGCGCGTCGCCCTCGATTCCCTTGGCCATCGTCCGCGCTGGCTCGCCCTCCACCGCGGCAAGGAGCTTCGCGCGCGCGTCAGGCTCGAACGGATCGGTTTCGCGCGCAAGGATTTGACTTTGTCGGCCAACGAGCTGGCCCTCGCCGTCTCGCACCTCCCAAGTGAGCATCGGAGAGCCTGCATTTCCCACATTCGAGCCGGCGGCATCTCCCGGCGCTTCACGCTGGAACCAGCCGCTGACGCTATAGAGAACGCGTGCACCGTCGCCTCCGCCAACCACGACTGGCAGGCTATCCTTGCCGAGGGCTTCCGCCATCGCGTCGGCCAGCTGGTGACTTACGGGGTCGGGCAGGCCGTGGACGGGACTCACAGTGATCACGCCGGGATCGGTCCGGTGCGCTGCGACCACTTGCGGTAGCGGCTTCTGCTCCGGCTGGAATACGTGCACGGTGTCGTCGCATCCCGCAAGCGTGAGCGAGAAAAGCGCCAACTCCGCCGCGAGAAGCACATCACGCCGCACAGCTCACCAGGAGGCCAAACAAGAGGATGACAGCCGCGAAGCCCATGAGCATGAAGAGATGGGGCATGGGTTATCCTATCACAGCGAGACCCACCCTTCGCCCTACTTCACCACCATGTCGAGCGAAGCCTTGCTCAGGACTTTCGCACCCTGCGAGGTCACTTCGGATGTGCGCCCAAGTGTCATCGCCAGGCCACTGTCGCTGTCGAGGATGAGCATGTGGAGGAAGAAAACCATGCCTGGTTCGATAATCTCTGGATTGTCTTTGTAGAACATGGGCCAATCCATCCAGTTTGGCGCAAAAGTCGTGCCGAGCGAGTATCCGCAAGCGTTCATGCGATGTTTGCCATATCCTGCTGCATCGAGGATGCGCGCGTGAGCGTCGAAGACGTCGCCCACCCGATTGCCCGGCTTCAGTGCCGCCTCGCAGGCCAGGAGAGCTTCCTTCGAAACTTTATGCATGTCCGCCTGTTCGGCCGGCAGCTTGCCGATGCGCAACGTGCGCATCAGGCATGAGTGATAGTGTCGGTAGGTGCCGGCGAACTCGAGGGTCAATTGATCGTTCCTGTCGAGTTTGCGTCTTCCTGAGTAATAACGGCAGAGCAGCGCGTCGCGTCCTGAGCCGATAATGAATTCATTTGCGGGGTCGTCGCCCCCTCCCTTGTAAATGGCCGCGAGCATGGCCGCGAGGATATCCCCCTCGAAGGCGCCCGGTGCCGCCAAACGTCGAGCCTCGTCCCAAGCGACATCCGCGAGTTCGGCCGCTCGCCTGACGTATCGAAGTTCGGCATCGCTTTTGACGACGCGGAGGCGGGAGACAAGGTCCGATGCGTCCTCGAGCGTTGCAAAACCCTGAAGTGCCGCCGCGAGGCGCTGGCCATTGCGGGCGGTGAGGCCATAGGCCTCCCACTCGACGCCGAGTTTCTTTCCCTTGCAGCCATGCTCGGCCAGGATATCCCGAAGCTCGACGGCGGGATTGGCGTCGGGCGCATCCACCCAGATGCGGATATCGTCTATCACCGAGGTGTGCTGTGCTTGGCGCAGGTCGGGTGCGCGGGTAATGAGCGTCATCTTGCCGTCGGCGCCAAGATAAAGGCACTGGAAAAAGACATAGCCGAAGGTGTCGTAGCCGGTCAGATAGTACATGCTCTCCTGTCGGAACATCAGAAGCCCATCGAGGCCACGCTTCACCATCGCCGCGCATGCCCGATTGCGTCTTTCGGCAAGCTCCGACCGCTCGAAATGAATTGCCATGTTGCTGCTCTCCGTCCCCTCAAATCAGGGCGATGGCCGACAGGCCGCGCCCATAGTCCTTGATACCTTCGTGCGTGTTGCGCCGATAGCTGAAGAATCGCGTCGGTTCCGTATACGTATCGTAGGCTAACTGATCGACGGCGCCGAGGCTGAGCGCGCCAAGACGGCTGGCGACATAGCCCGGCAGATCGAACATGAAGTGCCCCGCTCGCGCGCTTGGTGCGAAGAATGCCGAATCCGACGGATTGCGCGCCAAGAAGGGCGCCGGAAATTCCGGCCCCACTTCGTAGGATGCTTGCGCGATTGTCGGTCCGATCGCAGCACGGATCAATTTCCGGTCAGCACCCAAGCCCACCATCGCATCGACCGTTGCTTCCAGGATGCCACCCAAGGCGCCGCGCCATCCCGCGTGGGCGGCGCCGACGACGGCGCTATCGGGTGCGGCGAAGAGAACGGGCGTGCAGTCGGCCGCGAGCACGCCAAGGGCGATCCCCGGTCGTCGGGTCACGAGCCCGTCAACTTGCGGCCGCGCATCGAGCGGCCAAGGCGTTTCGACGACCAGTGCCGTCGGCGAATGGATCTGGTGGGCTGTGACGAGCGCCACGCCTCCGAGCCCAAACACCGCCATCGCGCGCCGGCGGTTCTCTCGCACCATCTGCGGATCGTCCCCTGAGCCGAGCCCGCAATTGAGTGTGGCGTACGCACCGCTCGAAACCCCACCCTCGCGCGTGAAGAACCCATGACGTATACCGGCCGAAGCCGTCAGCACCTCGCTCTCGATGGGGGATGGGGCCGTCATTTCGCCTGTTCGAATCCGGCAGGAATTGGAAGATGGGGATGGGTCAATGCCAGGGCCTTGAACAGCGTGCCCATTTCCGCATCATCAATCAAGCGGCGTAATGCAGCCTGGATTGCGTCCGCTTGCGTCGCACTTGCCGCCGCAGAAAGCCGCTCGGCACGTTCACGAATGCCGAGACGGGTGAGAAAATACGCCTGCTCGATCGGGCCGTAACATGTCGCACCCGCTTGCGACGCGGCGCGCGCGAAATTCGCAAAATCCACATGAGCTGTCAGGTCAGCGCTACCCGGCTCGTCGAAGGGGTCGTGGCGGCGATGCCCGCGCAATGCCTGCAACGTGGCGCCAAGTGCGCTCTCGCTTGGTCCGTAGTCGATAAAGAGCGCGGCCCCGCCTTCCGATACGAGCCGCTCGGCGATCGACGCCGCGAGGCTAAGCCCCGCGGGGCAAACCTCGGCGATGCTGGCGACGGGTGCCGAGGCGAATACGGGTGGCAGCAAGGCCGCAGCAGGTGTTTCATGCGGCGCACGCACGAAGCGGAACTGACCGCTCGCCTTGTCGAACTCGACGACCCGTTCGCGCCAGCCGCTCTCCGTCCTCTCGAATTGCATGACGGGAAGGGCGTCGAGGAATTCGTTTGCGAGGAGAATTGTCGGACCTTCTGGCACCGCGCCGAGGCTGCCGTGCCATGTCACGTCCCGATCCCGCAGCAATGCTTGTTGCATTTCGCGGAGCCTCGCGCTCCCCTCGACGAGGTGAATTCGCGCCGCCTCGTGAAATCCCGGCTCCACCCGAGCTGCTCGCAGCAAATCCGCCATCATCGTCCCGCGTCCGGGTCCGAGCTCGATGAGCATGAAATGAGCCGGTCGGCCCATGACCCGCCACGTGGCGACACACCAGATGCCGATTAGCTCGCCGAACATTTGGCTGATCTCGGGTGCGGTTATGTAATCGCCCTCACGACCGATGGAAGCACTCTGCGCGTAGTATCCCTCGCCTGGATGCCAAAGGGATTCGGACATGAACTCGGCAAGGCTCAAAGGGCCCTTGAGGGCAATCAGGCGCTCGAGGTGAGCACCGAGACCGCTCAAGCCGCTTTCGCCAATGGCTTGGCTTGCGAGATCAGCCAGGCGCCATAGAGAATGACCGGGATCGAAAGGATCTGGCCCATGGTCATGCCAAAGACGAGGAAACCGAGGAATGAGTCGGGCTCGCGGAAGAATTCGACCGTAATACGCGCGAGACCGTACCCTATCAAAAAGGCGCCTGCGATGAAGCCCGGTCGGTTGCGCAATCCAGCACGGCGCATGAAGAAGAGTATGGTGAAAAGGACAACACCCTCGAGAAAAGCCTCATAAAGCTGACTGGGATGTCGTGGCTCGGGCCCGCCCTGGGGAAAGATCATGCCCCACGGAACGTCCGTCGGCCGGCCAAACAGCTCTCCATTCACGAAATTGGCGAGACGACCGAAAAAGAGCCCGATCGGCACGGCGCAGCACACCGCGTCCCCTACCATGCGAAATGAAAGCCTGTTGCGCCTGCAGAACAGGATGAGCGCGGTGACCACGCCGATGAGACCGCCATGGAACGACATCCCACCATGCCAAACGGCAACCATTTGAACCGGGTCCGCGAGATAGGCGCTCGGCTGATAGAAGAGGACGTAGCCGAGCCGACCGCCGAGAACGACCCCCAAGGTGCACCAGACAACGAGGTCGTCGACTTGCGTCTCGGACATGATTTTGGGCGCCGACGCGGCTATTTTCCGCACGTGTCGCCACCCGATCAAGATGCCCGCAATATAAGAAATTGCATACCAACGAATGGCGAGAGGGCCGAGCCTGATCGCGACCGGATCGATATCGGGGAAATGGAGGGGGGTCATGCGGACACTCGTCTCGACTTTGAGGTGGGTCAGCGATAGGGGTCGAGTTGACTGAGGAAGTTCTTGACGTACAGTGCAACGCCGTCCTCGAGCCGGGTAAACGGCTTCCCGTAGCCCGCACCCTTCAAGCGATCCATCTTTGCCTCGGTGAAGTATTGATATCGGTCTCGGATTTCCGCAGGCGTGTCGACATAGCGGATATTAGGATGTTTGCCGTGTGCGGCGAATACGGCAGCTGCGAGATCGGCGAAGCTGCGCGCCGCACCGGTGCCGAGATTGTAGAGCCCGCTCACTTGGGGGCTGTCATAAAGCCACATCATCGCATCGACGCAATCGCCGACCCAGATGAAGTCGCGAAGCTGACCCCCATCCGAGTATTTCGGATTATGGGAGCGAAACAGCACCGCAGGTTCGCCGGCGGCGACGCGCTCATGAACTTGAAGGGTCACGCTGCGCATGCCGCCTTTATGGTATTCGTTCGGGCCGTAGACGTTGAAAAAGCGCAAACCCGCCCATTGACGCGGCCGCCTGCCGCCCTCGCGGATGATGCGTGCCACGCGCCGGTCGAAAAGTAGCTTGCTCCAGCCATAGGCGTTCATCGGCCTGAGCCGCGCGAGCGCCTCTGGGCTTCCATCATCGTCGAACCCGGCACGACCGTCGCCGTAGGCCGCAGCCGAGGACGCGTAAATGAAGCGTGCGTCATGGCGCACGCACCAGTCCCAGAGTGTCGTGGAGAATGTGAAATTGGTGTCGACGATCAGGTCTGCGTTTCGCTCGGTGGTCGCAGAGATGGCCCCCATATGGAAGATCGTATCCACCTCACCCGCCCTGCGCTCAAGAAACGGCAAGAGCCGATCGGGTTCGATGAAGCCGGCCAGCTCGCGCTTTGCGAGGTTGCGCCACTTCTCACCCTCGCCCAGGCGGTCGCAAACGACGATTTCCCGGCAACCTCGTTCCTCGAGTGCGGCGAGCAAGTTCGAACCGATGAATCCGGCGCCGCCGGTCAGAATGATCATGCCGCTTTTTCCGAAGCTCTCCCCGCATCCGCGGTCGGTGCGAGGCCCGGCGGGAATACCGGCACCCCTTATAGGGGGCGAGTTTGGGGCCTGCAAGCTTCACCCCGTTGCAGCCCGAGGGCCGCGCCACCATACTGGCGCGGACTTCACCGGTCCCGGTCAATATCCTTGGAGGAGCTTGAAAAATGCAGGCCGACAACCGCCTTCTCGACGACATGGCCCGCCTTGCGAGCGGGGCCCTCGGTGCATTTTCCGGCCTCAGGTCCGAGATCGAGGCATTGGTACGCCAGCGCCTGGAGCGGCTTCTTGCCGACATGGAGCTGGTGAGCCGGGAGGAGTTCGATGCCGTCAAGGCGGTGGCCGTCAATGCCCGAAACGGTCAGGAAGCGCTTGCCGAGCGGATCGCCCGTCTCGAAGCCGCATTGGCGACCGCACGGATTTCCATACCCGGTACAGCCGATGCGTCCCACAAGCCCTAGAGGTTTAATGCATTAATGGAACATTTATCCACAAGATATTGTGGGTAACTCTAAATCTTGGAGCCTGAAACAAAAAAATAACAAAATCTGGTAACGGCATCCTTGAAGTTATTGCACAAATTTGTCAGGCTACCTCCCATGGTACGTCGTGGTCGCAATCTCTACAAAACCTAGCTGTTGGTTGGACGCTTAGCTCCGCTATGGCGTATTTCGCGGCCGTCGGCCACCTGTTGGAGAGGAGGGGCTAAATGTCAGCACGCCTAGCAGAGTCGCACAGCTCCCTGCCCAACCCGCTTGATCTTGTTGAGGAAATCGTCAGTGCGCACGACTGGCCGTTCGATCGTTGCAGCACAGATGAGATCGTCGTCGATATCGCGGGCCAATGGTGCGATTACCACTTGCACTTCGCCTGGCTCGAGGATTTGAGCGCCATGCATTTCTCCTGCGCTCTCGACATGAAAATCCCGAAAGGGAAGCGCGGCGGTGTCCACGAGCTCCTGGCACTCGTGAACGAGAAACTTTGGCTGGGCCATTTCGACGTGTCCGACGACGATGGTTTGCCGATTTTCCGGCAAACTTCGCTCCTGCGTGGCGCGCACGGTCCCACCGTCGAGCAGCTCGAAGATCTCGTGGACATCGCGATCACCGAGTGCGAGCGTTTCTATCCGGCTTTCCAGTTCGTGGTCTGGGGCGGAAAGACACCGCGCGAGGCAATCGACGCGGCGTTGCTCGACTGCGTGGGCGAGGCGTAGCTCGCCAAGAATGCTGCCGAGCAAGGTCGCGCTTTCACTCAGGCAGCACCTGGCACCACGAAGCGAAGCCCGAAAGGCGCACCTCGCCAAGCCTCGTTACTCCGCGCTATAAGGTTGCGCCATGAACGCGCGCATACTTCTCGTCGGTGGCGGCAAGATGGGCGGAGCCATGCTGGCAGGCTGGCTTTCACGGGGACTTCCCCGCGAGAACGTGTTGGTGGTCGAACCCAGCACTCCGGCGGAGGCGCTTCGCAAGACCCACGGCGTCGACGTACATGCGGCGCCGGAGACTGTCGAAAAATCGTTCAAGCCGAGCGTCGTCGTCTTCGCGGTCAAGCCACAGTTCATGGACGATGCGGCACCCCATTACGCGCGCTATGGCGGCCCTGGTGTCGTTTTCCTTTCGATCGCCGCGGGGAAGACGATTGCCTACTTTCGCGCGAAGCTCGGCTCGGACGCCGCGATCGTGCGCGCGATGCCGAACACGCCTGCCGCCGTCGGACGCGGCATGAGCGTGTGTTGCGCCGGACCGGGGGTGCAGCCCGCACAAAGGGGGCAATGCACCGAACTTCTCCAAGCCGTCGGTGACGTCGCCTGGGTCGATGAGGAGGATCTTATCGATGCGGTGACCGCAGTGTCAGGCGGTGGGCCTGCCTACGTCTTCCTGCTCGTCGAGTGTTTGACCGAAGCCGGAGTGAAGGCGGGGCTTCCGGCCGAACTCTCCGCCCGCATTGCGCGTGCCACTATCGCAGGCAGCGGGGAACTCCTCCACCGCTCAACGGAGGCGCCGAGCGTACTGCGCCAAAACGTGACAAGCCCGGGCGGGACGACGCTCGAAGCCCTCAAAATCCTCATGGCGCCAGAGGGGCTGCAGCCGCTGTTCGACAAGGCGATTGCGGCGGCGACGCGCCGCGCACGCGAGCTTGCTGGCTAGTTCGGCGAATCCGAAATGCGCCCTAAGAGGGCAAGCGTTTGATTTGCAAATCGGGGGTGATCCGACGATGACGAAACCGCTCAGCCCAAGTGCTGCGAGGGTTCAAGAAGCGCTTCGTACGCTCGGGTATACGAACCAAGTGATCGAGCGCGAAGAGACTACGCGAAGTTCGGCTGAGGCGGCGGCAGCCGTTGGCTGTACGATCGGACAGATTGCGAAATCGGTGATCTTCCGCGCCAAGGGCTCCGGCCGCCCGATCCTTGTCGTGGCAAGCGGACCCAATCGTGTCAATGAGAAGGCCATCGAGGCTGTAATCGGCGAGAAGCTCGGCAAGGCGGATGCCGACTTCGTGCGCGAACGGACCGGCTTCGCGATTGGCGGCGTAGGACCAGTCGGCCACGCACAAATGCTTGAAATCTTCATCGACGAGGACTTGCTGCAGTTCGCGGAAATCTGGGCAGCGGCGGGAACGCCCAACGCGGTCTTCAAGCTGACTCCGGACGAACTCAAGCGTATGACCGGCGGCAGCGTGATCAACATCAAATGACGCTGTAAGGACGCGGGTTCCGCCTAAACTTGGTAGCGCCCCTCGTGTGGCGAATCCGAAATTAATGACATTAGGGGGCGGGACCGGGAGCGAATTTCGGATTCAAAACCACACGTGAGATATATTGTGTCGAGTGTGGTATTGGGATTTGAAGTTCCTAAACGCGGATGCCACCAAAATGCTAGGAACTTTAGATCCACCACACGAGGGGCGGATCGCATCGACATTCGAGAGGTGACGTAATGGCAAAAGGAACAAGATCCGCAAGACGATCGAGAGCCGGCGCCAAAGCGGGGAAGACCGCAAGAACCGCGCGTTCGCGACGCCCGGACGATCCGGCGGACCGAGTTGTCGAGCGCACTTTGGCGCTTGCCGCCGAGCGAAGCTGGCGGCGCATTACGATGAACGACATCGCAGAGGCGTCGAATCTATCGCTCGCAGAGCTTCTTGGTTTATACCGCTCAAAGGAAGCGATCCTTTCGGCCTTCGTGCGCCGGATAGATCGTAAAGTGCTCGAGGGCGGCGCTTCCGACGGCGAGAGCCCGCGCGACCGAATGTTCGACATCCTCATGCGCCGCTTCGAGGCGCTCAATCCCCACAAGAAGTCGATCGAGGCGATCGTTCGGGACCGCAGCGCCGACCCGATTGGTGTGCTTTGTGGAGGACTGCGGTTAAAGCGCTCCATGGCGTGGATGCTCGAAGCGGCGGGTATCCAAAGTAGCGGTCTTCTCGGTCGCGCGCGCGCGAAAGCGTTGGCACTTGTCTATCTCGCCGCCATGCGGGTCTGGTTCGGCGACGACAGCGAGGATTTGAGCCGCACGATGGCAGCCCTCGACAAGCGCCTGCGCCGGGCCGAGAGCCTTGCCAATTTCTGTGCATCGATTGGGTCATGCAGGTTCGGCCGCCAGGAGGCACAAGAGACCCGCGCCGCATAAAGGGGGCAACTTTGTGCGCCCTCGCATGGAGAACCGAGGTTAAGCGTTCACGACCCAAGCACACGCCCTGCGACAGCCGAAAGTTTCCTTACCAGTGCCGGGTCGCGCGCCTCGGGCGCCGTGATAATGGCGTTCTCGAGTGCGGTGTGACAGCCGCTTGAGCAGCTCGATTGCCGCGCGCCGAGGCCAGGAGACACCGCGCGCACGAGTTCTCGCGCCTTTCCGGCGTTTGCGTGCAGCACTTTCACAATGGTCTCAACGGAAGCGTCTTCGTGATGAGGGTGCCAGCAATCGAAGTCGGTCACCATGGCGACGGTCGCGTAGCAAACCTCCGCTTCGCGGGCGAGCTTCGCCTCCGGCATGTTCGTCATGCCGATGACGTCGCAGCCCCAGCTCCGGTATAGCTGCGACTCGGCTCGGCTCGAGAATTGCGGACCTTCCATGACGAGATAGGTGCCCCCTCGGCTGACTGGGATCCCCAGTGAGCGCGCGGTTCGCTCGAGTTGATCGCCAAGCCGCTTGCAAACGGGGTCCGCTATCGAGACATGAGCAACGAGGCCGGTGCCAAAAAAGCTCTTGTTGCGCGCAAAGGTGAGATCGATGAATTGATCGACGATCACGAAGGTGCCGGGTGGCAGCTCCTCCTTGAGCGAGCCCACAGCACTCACCGAAACGATTTCCGTGCAACCTGCGCGCTTCATCGCGTCGATGTTGGCGCGAAAGTTGAGCTCACTCGGCGGAATGCGGTGGCCGCGGCCATGGCGTGGAAGGAAAACGAGGCGAGCCCCGCCGAGCTCACCGAGCAGCAGCTCGTCGGAGGGCTTTCCAAACGGCGAGTCGCCTGCGACCCAGCGCTTGTTCGTGAGCCCGTCGATGTCATAGAGCCCGCTGCCGCCGATGATGCCGATCGTGGGCGGCATTCCCGGTGTCGTCGATCGTGCCGCCATGGCTTCCCTCGCGCTTTTCAAATTCGATGTCCGCTTCGCCCTGTCGTGGTGGATTTGAAGTTCCTAGCATTTTGGTGGCATCCGCGTTCAGGAACTTCAAATCCGAATACCACACGAGGCAATGTTATCGGCGATCGCGCGCCATAAAGAAAGGGCCGCCCGGTTTCGGTCGCGGCCCTTTCCCATCCCGCCCGGATGTAATCGTCAATGCACGTCTGACCACACCTTGCGTTTTACGGCATAGAGCAGGCCAGTCAAAATCACGAGGAAGATGATAACCTTCACGCCAATGCGATGGCGCGACTCAAGTTCCGGATTGGCGGCCCAGGTCAGGAAGGTCACCACATCGTGCGCCATTTGCGGCACTGTCGCTTGGGTCTTGTCCGCGTAGGTGACCGCGCCGTCGCTGAGCGGGGGCGGCATCGCAATCTGATGGCCGGCGAAGGTCTCGTTGTAATACATGCCTTGATTGACGGTAAATCCCGCCGGTGCATCCTTGAAGCCCGTCAGGATGCCGTAGACGTAGTCCGGCCCGCCCGGCCGCGCCTCGACGATAAGAGAGAGATCCGGCGGCAAGGCGCCGTTGTTGGATGCGCGGGCCGCTTGCTCGTTCGGGAATGGCGAAACGAACCGATCGCTCGGTCGGCCGGGGCGCTGGAACATGTCGCCTTGGTCGTTCGGGCCGTCGGTCACCTGGACGCTTGCCGCGATCGCCTTGACTTCGTCCGTGGAAAGGCCGATTCCGCCATCGATGGCACCTCCGCCTCCGAGGTCGCGATAGGATAGGAGGCGCAGGGAATGGCAGGCCGAGCACACATCCTTGTAGACCTGGAAGCCGCGCTGGAGCGATGGCCGATCGAACGTGCCGAATACGCCGTAGAAAGACCAATCCTGCTTTGAAAAGTGCGGCTCGTCCTGCGCCCGCGCCGAGACGGTCAAGCCGAGGCTGATCGCTGCGGCGACTGCGAACACAGCCTTCTTGAACATGGTCTTGCGCATCATGCCTTCTCCATTGTGCGGGCGGAGGCAGCTGCGGCGGCCCCGAGCACGGGCGTGCCGATGCTCGTCGGAAGCGGCTTCGGCCGCTCAAAGAGCGCTATAAGCGGCACGATTACGAGCCAGTGCAGGAAGTAATAGGCTGTGGCGATCCTGCCGACATACAGGATCGGGCCCTCAGGAGGATTGGCGCCGACGTAACCGAGCACCAGCACGTCGATCAACAAGAGCCAATAGACCTTCTTGTAAACCGGCCGGAACCGCGCGCTCCGCACCCGGGAGAAGTCGAGCCAAGGCAACGCAAACAGGACGAAGATCGACGAAAACATCGCGATCACGCCCAGAAGTTTGTCGGGAATTGAGCGCAGAATTGCGTAGTAGGGCAGGAAGTACCACTCCGGCACGATGTGCTGCGGCGTCGACAAGGGGTTGGCTGGGATAAAATTGTCCGGCTCACCGAAGAAATTCGGCACGAAGAACACGACGCCGAGATAAACGATGAGGAACACACCCAGCCCGAAAAGGTCCTTCACTGTGTAGTAGGGATGGAACGGAATCGTGTCCTGCGGACCTTTCGTGTCGATACCGAGGGGATTGTTCGACTTCGAGGTATGAAGCGCCCAGAGATGGAGGAAGACGACCGCGACGATCACAAACGGCAAGAGGTAATGGAGTGAAAAGAAGCGGTTGAGGGTCGGATTGTCGACCGCGAAGCCGCCCCAGAGCCATGTAACGATGTGCTTGCCGGCAAGCGGTATGGCGGAAAAGAGATTCGTGATCACGGTGGCACCCCAGAAGCTCATCTGGCCCCAGGGAAGCACGTACCCCATGAACGCCGTCGCCATCATCAAGATCAGGATGACGAGGCCAAGCCACCACAGCAGCTCCCGCGGAGTCTTGTAAGAGCCGTAGTAGAGGCCGCGAAAGATGTGGATGTAAACCGCAATGAAGAAGAACGAGGCGCCGTTCATGTGGACATAGCGCAGCAGCCAGCCGTAGTTCACGTCGCGCATGATGCGTTCGACGCTGTCGAAGGCAAGTTCGCTGTTCGGCGTGTATTGCATCGCGAGAACGACGCCCGTCGCGATCATGAGGACGAGCATGAATCCCGAGAGCGAGCCGAAGTTCCACCAATAGCTGAGATTCTTCGGAGTCGGATATTCGATCGCGCTGTGCCGCATCACCGTGAAGATCGGCATGCGCTCGTCAATCCACTTTACGGCCGGATTTTTCCAGGCGGGTTCGCTCATGATGGCACTCCCTAGCCGATCCGGATTGTTGTATCGGTCAAGAACGCGTATTGCGGTATGGCGAGATTGGCTGGTGCAGGGCCTTTGCGAATACGGCCGGACGTGTCGTACTGGGAGCCGTGGCAGGGACAGAACCAGCCCTTCCACTCGCCGCGTGGATCGCTTGGCTTCTGGCCAAGCGGCACGCAACCGAGATGTGTGCAAATCCCGACCATGATGAGCCACTCGGGCTTTTTCACGCGCGCCGAATCGGCCTGTGGGTCGCGAAGCTCCTCGAGATTGACGTCATCCGCCGCCTTGACCTCGTCTTCCGTGCGGTGGGCCACAAAAACGGGCTGACTGCGCCATTTGACGGTGATGCGTTGGCCGGTCTGGACCGGCGCGAGATCGACCTCGACGGTAGAAAGGGCGAGAACATCGGCCGCAGGGTTCATGCTGTAAATGAACGGCCAGGCCGCGATTGCAGCACCGATGGCTCCGGCCGCACCCGTTGCCAGGTATAGGAAATCGCGGCGCTTCACACCCGCACCCTGCGCACCGTGAGCGCCCGATTGCGCGCTTGACGCCATGCTGGCTCCTTTCCCGATGTCCGATCTCGAGGGCGCAGCACCTCGAGGCGCCACACCTTGCGATTGGTTCTAAAGACCGGAGGTGCCGAGACAATGCGACAACCTGCCGCACCAGCCCAGAAAACTCCGAAAATGCGCTCCCCTCGGTTTGACCTGTTGGGCGTCGGATATAATGCAAATCGCCCGCCTTGCAAAGCGCGGGCTTTACCGGTCGCCGCGGGTATCGACCAGCCCACCGAATCCGCCCGGCCGACCCAGCTTTGCGCACTGTCGGGCGGGCGTTCGACCCGCTGGAACGCCAGTGCCTGTCTCTGCGATGATAGGCCGCGAGGGAGCCGCGGTCTTCGCCATGCGCCTTGTCCTTTATGAACCCGATATCCCGCAAAACGCCGGCACGATGATGCGGCTAGCCGCATGCTTGGGTGTGGCGGTCGAGCTCATCGAGCCTTGTGGGTTCGTTTTCTCCGACCGGCATTTGCGGCGTGCCGGAATGGACTACCTCGAGCATGTGACACTTACGCGGCATAGCTCCTTCTCTCGGTTCGAGGCCTGGCGGCACGATCAAGCGCCCGGCGCGCGACTTTTGCTGCTGACGACGAAGGGCGAGGTCGCCTACCAGAATTTTGTGTACGACTTCGACGACTTGATCATGGTTGGGCGCGAATCGGCGGGCGTGCCCGACGCGGTCCATGCAAGCGCAGACGCGCGCCTCAGGATCACGCTCGTCCCGGGGCTGCGCTCCTTGAATGTGGCGGCTGCCGCGGCCATGGTACTCGGTGAGGCGTTGCGGCAGACGGGAATGCTGCCACCACGGGCGGGTCGATGAGGGGAGTGGAATGAGTGCAGAAGCCGATAGTGCGAATGTAATGGACGCCCGTAAGGCCGAGGCCAAGTCATGGTTCGAGCGTCTGCGTGACGATATTTGCGCTGCGTTCGAGCGGCTCGAGGACGAGCATGTCGGCGCCTTTGCCGACCGGCCCGCTGGGCGCTTCGTGCGCGAGCGCTGGGTTCGCGAGGGTGGCGGGGGAGGCGAGATGGCTGTCATGCGCGGACGAGTCTTCGAAAAGGTGGGTGTCAACATCTCGACCGTCTTCGGCGAATTCTCGCCCGAATTCCGCAAGGAGATCCCGGGAGCCCAAGAGGAGCCCCGGTTCTGGGCGTCAGGGATTTCCCTTGTGGCGCATATGCACTCGCCCCACGTTCCAGCGGTCCATATGAATACGCGCCATGTCGTCACCTCGAGAAGCTGGTTCGGTGGCGGCGCCGACCTGACCCCGATGACTGCCGATTCGATCGATACCGCTACGTTCCACTCCGCCTTGAAGGCCGCCTGCGACGCGCACGACGCGGGGTATTACGAGCGCTTCAGGAAATGGTGCGACGAGTATTTCTTCCTGAAGCACCGCGGCGAGCCGCGCGGCATTGGCGGGATATTCTATGACTATCTGGAGGAGGGCCCGTGGGAGGACCGCTTCGCCTTCACGCGCCGTGTCGGGAGCGCCTTCCTCGACGTGTATCCCAGGATCGTCCGGCGTCGAATGAATGAGCCGTGGACCCCGGCCGAGCGCGCGCACCAGCTCGTGCGCCGCGGCCGCTACGTCGAATTCAACCTGCTTTACGACAGGGGAACGAGATTCGGTCTGATGACCGGTGGAAATACGGAAGCAATACTCATGTCCCTGCCCCCCCTTGCGGCCTGGCCCTAATGGCAGTCCCACGCGGTCCTCGCACGCATATACGCAATTCGCTAATGTATCGGACGCAGGATATGAAAAGGGGGGTGGCGCATGGGCGTGCGGTGGGGGTTTCTTGTCTTGCTTTTGATCGGGCTGTCGCACTCGGCGGCGGATGCAGAGTCGATCACAATCAAAGCTTTCTACGGAACCTATGAAGGAAGCGGGATCGCCAAAAACGCGGACAGCCTTTATTTCGGCGTGACAGATCGCGACATCGGCGTCGTTATTCATCCCGAAGGAAACGGCTTTTCCATCAGCTGGACGACGGTGTTGCACGCGGGCGGCAACGTCCAAAATCCCAAAGTGAAGCACCGCGCCGACAAGCTCAGCTTCGTGCCGGTCTCGGGCGGGACCCAACCGAGCCGCGTCGCCCAATGGCATGCAACGCAAATGCCCGATCCAATGAGCGGCAATCCCTATGCCTGGGCGCGACTCGAGGACACCAAGCTCACCGTGTATATGCTGACGATCGATCCCGATGGACGCTACGAAGTGCAGCGCTACGACCGCACGCTCGTCGCCGGCGGGATGGAGCTCACCTTCACCGACGTGCGGGACGGCGAGCCGATCCGCGTCGTGCGAGGCAAGCTCGTGAAGGTCGGGGATTAGGTCACCGCGCGCATCTCGTACCGGGCGTCTCCCTTCCGGGCGCACCCTCGGCCGTATGCCGAAGCTGCTGCGGCACTCAATCGAGCCACTTGCGCCAGGCCGACCACGCGGCGATTTCCTCGGCAACAAGGCTATAGCCTTCCGCCGGCGGATGTATGCCGTCCCCCGCTTGAGAAGGCGCGTGCCAACGCGGATCGGCTCTGAGCGCCCGGTAGAGATCGAGATAGGGAACATCAAGCTCACGCGCGAGCGTCTCATAGGCGTCGTTGTATTTCGCAATCCGCTCGTTGCGAAAATCGTAGCCCAAGAGGCCCGAAGGATTGACCGGCTGTTTCGACTCCTCGCACGGCCATG
>DASPOR010000189.1 GCA_035625915.1 Alphaproteobacteria bacterium
CGCCAAGCGGCGACGGCGAAACCAAAGCCACCTGAATTACTTTTTCGAATATCTCCCCTCGATACAACTTTAGGTGTTGACGCACATCTGTGCGCTCGCCATGGTGCGTTGGGAAACATGACGTGTTTCCAAGCGGTTAGAGTACGAACTTCTAATATAACAGAACCGTAACGCACGCCCTGTCGCGAAGGATCGATCCATGCTGCACCTGACGTTTGCGCGCGCGAGTCTCGGCAAGCGCCTTCTCACGACGACCTCGGCAAGCGCGCCACTCAACGTCAGCTCGGGATCGACGCCATGTAGCGCGTGGGATCCACGGCATGGGACCCGCGCCGGAGCTCGAAATGCAGTTGCGGGGTCGAGACGCTGCCGGTCGAGCCCGCCTTCGCGATCACCTGCCCGCGCTTCACTTCCTGTCCGCGCTTGACCAGGAGGCGGTCGTTATGCGCATAGGCCGTCATCCACCCATCGGGATGTTTCACCAGGACAAGGTTGCCGAAGCCGCGGATTTCATTGCCTGCGTAAACCACGACCCCGCTGTCGGCCGCGATGACATCCTCGCCCTCCGTGGCACCGATGTTGATGCCGTCGTTGAACAGCCCGCCTTCCTTGGGTCCGTAACCCGAAATGATCTTGCCCTTGACCGGCCACAGGAAGCGGCCATGACCCGCCCCCGAGCCGCTCGGCAATGACGCAACTTTCCCCGGCGTCGAGTCGCTGTCGTCGTCGACCGCATCGGCGCTATCCGCATTCGTTTGGGCAGTACGGTCCGGCGGCGCCGTCGGAAGGGCCACGGGTGCGTTGGCGGACGAAGACGGCTGTGCTGGCGACGTCGTGGACTGTGAAGGAGACGTCGATGTGGAAGGAGCCGACGACTGCGGCGGGGGCAGCGGTGCGATGGCAATCTCGCTCGGCGAACCCGTCTGGGACGGCGGCGGTCCGGATGGCGATGTCGATGTCGTCGCAGCCGGTGGCGTCGTTCCCTGAGGTGCTGCGGGCTGGGTGGCGAGCGGTTGGGCCGCGTTGGCGCCCGGCGGCGGGAGAAGCTCCACATGCTGAACCTCGCCCGCCGGCGCGCTTGCCACGCTCGGCGCTGCGGTCGTCACCTGGCCCGGCAGGATGAGCCGCTGCCCGACGATGATCTTGTAAGGCGGCTTCAGGTCATTGACCCGCACGAGCGTGCTCGCATCGACGCCGTGTTGGCGAGCCACCGAATAAAGCGTCTCGCCCGCCTGCACGACGTGCACTTGGGGATGGGGGACCGTAAGCTGCTGACCCGGGCGAAGGGCGTAGGGTGGCGTGAGGCCGTTTGCGTCGATGATCGCGCGAATCGGCGTATTGTTGCGCCGTGCGATCGCGTAAAGCGTGTCGCCCGCCTGAACGGTGACGGTTTCCGACGGCGCTTGCGGCTGCTCCGTCGCCGCGGCCGGTGTCGCGGTGCCTTTCTGACCCGGCACGCCCAAAAAGCCGCAGCCCGCAAGGATCGTCGCCGAAAACGTGAGCGCTGCCGCGAGCCGCATCGAAGACGTTAGCATGCTATGTATCCTCGCGCTCGCGCGCCGTGGCGGCGGTGGAAACGAGCGGGACGAACCGCGCGGGCCCGAGGTCGTCCGTTTCGATTCGCTCTTCCAATCGCGTCACCCGCAACACCCGTTGTTCGCCGTGCCGGTCGCCGACCGGCAACACCATAATACCGCCAATCCCGAGCTGACGCACGAGTTGGTCTGGGATGTCGTTCGCGGCGGCCGTCAGGATGATTCGATCGAACGGCGCTTGCGCCGGCCAGCCGAAGGCGCCATCGCCGAAATTGGTCGTGATGTTGCGGAGCGCGAGCGCGCGAAAACGCTGTTCCGCCTCGGCAAGAAGGGCGCGATGACGCTCGATCGTGTAGAGGCGGCGGCAGAGCCGCGCGAGAATCGCCGCCTGGTAGCCCGAGCCGGTGCCGATCTCGAGGACCTTCATGCGCGCCCCGACCCCGAGCGCCTGCGTCATGCGCGCGACGATCGACGGCTGGCTCAGGGTCTGGCCGTGCCCGATCGGCAGGGCCACGTCCTCGTAGGCCTGGTCGAGAAACGGCGCTGGCACGAATTGCTCGCGAGGGATTCGCTCGATCGCGGAAAGAACCCGCGTGTCCGTGATACCGCAGCGCCGCAGCTCCATGACGAGGCGTATTCGTCGCGCGTCGTCCGCCGTCACCCGAGAACCTCCTTGAGGGCTGCCACGGTCGGCTTATGCGTCAAATCGAGGGAGAGCGGGGTCACCGATATGGCGCCGCGATTGACCGCGGCAAGGTCGCTGCCTTTGCGCGACGGCTCCTCGGTGCGCATGGTGCCGATCCAGTAATAGGGAAATCCGCGCGGGTCGCGGCGCTCGTCGAGCTCGCCGCCGAGCTTGCGCCGCCCTTGCATCGTGACCTCGACGCCCGCAACCTTTTCCGCCGGCGCGTCCGGGAAGTTCACGTTGAGCAGCACCCCCTTGGGCCATTTCATGGTCACGAGCTTGCGAATGAGGGCCGCTGCATGCTGCTCAGCCGTCGCCCAGCGCGTTTTCTCGCCGTGTGTCGTGCATTGGCTAAGCGCAATCGACCGCACGCCGAGCAGAGTTCCCTCCATGGCGGCGGCGATCGTGCCGGAATAGGTCACGTCCTCGCCGAGGTTGCCGCCGCGATTGATCCCGGAGAGCACGAGGTCGGGCCGGCGATCCTTCATGATGTGCTGGACGGCGAGCAGGACCGCATCGGTCGGCGTCCCGTTGACCGTGAAGCGCTGCTCGCGGCGATTTCGGATTCGAAGCGGGACGCGAAGCGTCAGCGAATGGCTCGCGGCACTCTGCTCGGTTTCGGGTGCCACCACCCAAACATCGTCCGAGAGGCTATGCGCCACGCGCTCGAGCACCTTCAATCCGCTTGCCTCGATCCCATCGTCGTTCGAGAGCAGAATACGGGCGTTCCCAAATTCGGGGAACGGCTCAAACATCGCGGGCAATGCGCTCGACCCCACCCATATAGGGGCGCAAAACACCGGGTATGGCGATCGAGCCGTCCGCCTGCTGGAAATTCTCCATGACGGCGATCAAGGCGCGACCGACCGCGACCCCGGAGCCGTTCAGCGTATGGACGAGCTGCGTACCCTTTTCACCCGCACGCCGGAAGCGCGCTTTCATGCGCCGGGCCTGAAAGTCGCCGCAGTTCGAGCAGCTCGATATCTCCCGATAGCGCCCCTGCCCCGGCAGCCACACTTCGATGTCGTAGGTCTTGCGCGACGCAAATCCCATATCGCCCGTGCAAAGGACGACCGTGCGGTAAGGAAGGCCGAGGCGCTTCAACGCTTCCTCGGCGCACGCGGTCATGCGCTCATGCTCCTCCTCGGAACGCTCGGGATGCGCAATCGACACGAGCTCGACCTTGTAGAACTGGTGCTGGCGCAGCATGCCGCGCGTATCCTTGCCCGCCGCCCCCGCTTCCGCACGGAAGCATCCGGTCCAGGCGGTGAAGCGGAGCGGCAGCAGCACCTCGTCGATGATCGCGTCGGCCGCAAGGTTCGTGAGCGGTACTTCAGCGGTCGGGATCAACCGCAGGTCGGCGTTTTCCACCTTGAAAAGGTCCTCGCCGAACTTCGGCAGATTTCCGGTGCCGTAGAGCGCATGATCGCGCACCAGCATCGGTGGGCTGATCTCCGTGTAGCCGAACTCTCCGGTGTGGAGATCGAGCATGAATTGCGCGAGTGCGCGCTCGAGCCGCGCGAGCGGACCCCTAAGCACGACGAAGCGCGCGCCGCCGATCTTGGCAGCAGCCTCGAAATCCATGAGGCCGAGCCTCTCGCCGAGTTCCCAATGCTCCCTCGGCTTGAACGCGAATTCGGGAAGGTTCCCCACGCGCCGGATTTCAAGATTGTGGGTCTCATCTGGTCCGACCGGCACTTCCGAGACCGGCAGGTTCGGCAACACCGCGAGCATCGCATCGAGGGCCGTTGCGTGCACTTTCTCTTCCGCCTCGCGCGCCGCAATGACGTCCTTGAGCTGCGATACCTCGGCCGTAAGCGCATCCGTGTCCCCGCCCTTGCGCTTCGCCTCGCCCACTTGGCGCGAGAGTTCATTGCGGCGCGATTGCAGCTCCTGAAAAGTCGTCTGAGCAGCGCGGCGCTTGGCGTCGAGCGCGAGAATCGCGGCCGAAGCAGGCTCCAGGCCGCGGCTCACGAGGGCTCGATCGAATGCTTCGGGATTTTCTCGAATCCATTTCAGGTCGTGCATCGCCTCACCGCGTCAGACTCGTCCGGTCGAGCCCTTATAGGCTGAGGCGGGGTCCGGCGTAAACGGGCTGCTGATCCGAATGGGCGAAGCACGTGGATGCCCGGGTCAAGCCCGGGCATGACGAATGGAGAAGTCCCGGGCTGTCCGATTTAAATTTTGCGCATTGGCAGCGATTCAACGCGCTGCGCAAAACACCCCATAGTCGTCATGCCCGGGCTTGACCCGGGCATCCATGCCTTTCAGTGCTCTGTCCATGACGAGGCCGGTATCGTCGTTCGCGGCACTCTATCCCGCCGCGGCGGTGGTGCGTTCCTTGGCTTCCTTCGCCTCGCGTTCGGCCTCTTCCTTTTCCTCGGCAGCCTCGCGCGCAGCCCGGTTTTTTTCGATGGCGCGCACGATGAATATCGATCCCTCGAAGAGGATGATGAGCGGGATCGCGAGCGAGCATTGGCTGATCACGTCGGGGGGTGTCAGGACCGCCGCGGCGATGAAGGCAATGAGGATCGCATAGCGACGCTTGCCGCGAAGCGTTTCGGTCGTGATCATCCCGGCGCGCGCCAAGAGGCCGAGTATCACAGGGAGCTGGAAGGCGAGGCCGAAGGCGAAGAGCAGATGCGTGACGAGCGAGAGATACTCGTTCACCTTGGGCATCACCTCGATCGCCATTTCCCCATTGCCGCCGGGTTGTTGGAATTGCAGGAAGAAGTGCCAGGCGAGCGGCATGATCACGTAATAGGCGAGCGCGGCGCCGGCGGTGAAGAGGACCGGTGTCGCCAGCAGGAACGGGAGGAAGGCCGACTTTTCGTGCTTATAAAGGCCGGGAGCCACGAAGCGCCAAAGCTGGTTCGCCATCAGCGGAAAGGAGATCATGAGGGCCGCGAACAGGCCGACCTTTACGTACGTGAAGAACGCCTCGTGCAGGGCGGTATAGATGAGCGCCTTGTGCGCCTGGGCGGGAAACTGATCCGCCAGCGGCTGGACCAGGAAATTGAAGATCGTGCTCGCGAAATAAAATCCGACGAGAAACGCAACGATGAACCCGGCCAGGCAATAGATGAGCCGCCGCCGCAGCTCGATCAGATGCTCCATGAGCGGCATCGCCTTGTCGGTTGGCGGCCCGTCGGTCATTCCAATCTACGCTCTCAGGATTTCGGCGCCGCCGCCGGTACCGCGTCCAACGCGGCACCGGCACGCACTTCGGCCGGAGCTGGCTCCGCGGCTGGCAGAGCATCGACGAAAATCGGGTCCTTCGATTCTTCGGACGGAGAGGTTTCGCGCACCCCCTCGGATGAACTCCCTCCGCTCTCGGTCGACGCCGGCAACGCGGCAGGTGCGGCAACGGCCGGCTCGCTCTTCGTTTCAAGCTCGAGCGAGCGAGCCACGTTTCCGCCCGGATCGATCGAGTGGTCGAGCTCGCCGGAAAAATCGGTGGAAACGTCTTTCTCGAGCGCTTCCTTCACCTCGTGCAGCTCGGCTTCGCGCGCCATTTCCTCGACACCCGATTGGAACTCGCGCGCAAGTGCACGCGCCTTCTGCGTGAATTGCATGAAGATCTTGACGACCTTCGGCAAATCCTTGGGTCCGATAACGATCAAGCCGATCACGGCGATGAGCAGGATTTCGGACCAACTCATATCAAACACGGCCGATCAGTCCCCGTCCTATCTATCAGCTGACGATCCAATCAGGCGCCGAAATGCGTGTTGACATTGAAGCGCATTCCCACCGGGTCAGCGGCGGGCCGAATCGTCCCGATGCACCACCGGATCCGGACCCGCCGACGTGTTGGCCGACGGTGCCGCACCCGTCGCGATTCCCTTCGGCGGTTCGGTCGATGCAGCAGTACCATCGCCGCCCTCGTGCTCATCCTCCTTGAGGCCCTTCTTGAAGGCTTTGACGCCCTTGGCCATGTCGCCCATGACCTTGGATATCTTTCCCCCGCCGCCGAAAAGTATCAGCACGATGGCCAGCACGATCAGCCAATGCCAAATGCTCAGAGATCCCATAATCAGCTCCCAATCATGCCGAATCCGCACCCCCACCGACCCCCATTGCCAGAAATGGGTCCGGGTGGTGCCGGATCATGGCAAATGCGGCCACCCGCCGCAATCGCGGCAAACGGCCATGCCTGTTATGTAGAACCTTGTATCGCCGATAAAAAGTCCCGCCCGAAAGGCTCAACCGGGCTTTGCCCCTATTTCGGACCGCCGAGCCCAATGCCGAGCCGTGTCTTCAGCGGCTTCTCCGGCTCGGTCTTTTCCGCCCCGAACTCGATATCTTCCGCATTTGGAAGCCTCCGCTGGGCATCCTCGTGTGAGGTCTCTCCACGGTCCCGCAGCACCTCCTCCACCCTGGCCTTGGTCTCACCTGTCGGTGTCCGGTCTGCCGGATCGCCGTCATGGTCTTCGTCACCCGACTCGATTTCCCGCGTTATTTCCTGCGTTTCGGCGGGCTCGCCGGCAGGCTCGTCGCCTGCGTCCTCGGCGGCGAGCTCTATTTCCTCAAGACTGAGTTCGAGCCGTTCCGCCTCCTCGAGCGCCGCTTCACGCTCGGCTTCCTGATCGGCAAGCTGCTGCTCGGTCAACGTAGCACCGTAGGCCGCGATCGCCGGGCGCTTGTCGAGGAGCCCCGCCGCCTTGAGTTCCTCGATACCGGGGAGGTCCTTGATGCCTGCAAGCCCGAAATGGTCGAGGAACCCCTCGGTCGTCACCCAGGTGACCGGGCGGCCCGGACCTTCCTTCCGCCGGCCCGGCTTGACCCAGCCCGATTCCAGCAGAACGTCCAGCGTGCCCCTGCTCAGGGAAACGCCGCGAATTTCCTCGATCTCCGGCCGGGTGATCGGCTGGTGATAGGCAATGACGGCGAGTGTTTCGATCGTCGCCCGGTTGAGCTTGCGCGCAACAGTCTGCTCGGTCTTGAGGAACGCGGCGAGGTCGGGGGCGGTTCGGAATGCCCACTTCTTGCCGACCTGCACGACATGAACGCCTCGATTGGCATAAAGCTGGGCCAGCTCCTCGACGAGTGCGGCCACGTCCACCCCGTCGGGCAACCGGGCTTTCAGCATGGCCTCGTCCAAGGGCTCGGAAGAGGCGAACAGCAACGCTTCGATCAGGCGAATCTGCTGGTGACGATCGTTCATTTCTCCTCACGGGTTTCCGTCGTCACAGCCTCCGGCCCGCCATCGCGTCGTGCGCGCACGTAGATGGGACCGAACGGCCGGTCCTGGCGCATCTGAACCCGGCCGGATCGCGTAAGCTCCAGGCTCGCGGCGAAGGTCGAGGCGACAGCGGAGCGCAAAACGAGGGCGCCGCGCAGGTCGGCGGGAAGGAAGTTCATCAACGTCTGCCATTCGGGAATCCGCCCCAGCATCTCCCTCAGGCGGCCCAACGCATCGTCCATCGAATAAAGCTTCGTCGGCGCAATATGAAGAGTCGTGGCCGACTGGCGCTTGTGGTGATCGCCGTAAGCGCGCAAAAGGTCGTAAAGCGACAGCTCGAAATAGGGCTTCTTGACGATTTCGGGCCGCTCGGGCTCGCCGCGGCGATGACAATCGATGCCCAGCTGTGGCCGGGCGAGCAACCTCACTCCCGCTTCGCGCATCGCCTCGAGGCGCTGCAGTTGGAAACGAAGCGCCGCCGCCATCTCGGCTCCGCTCGGCTCTTCCTCGTCGGCCGATTGCTGCGGCAGGAGAAGTCGCGACTTGAGATAGGCGAGCCAAGCCGCCATCACGAGGTAATCGGCGGCGATCTCAAGGCGCAGGTCGCGCGCACTCTGGATGAACGCGAGGTACTGTTCGGCGAGGTTCAAAATCGAAATACGGACGAGGTCGACCTTCTGCAAACGCGCGAGATCGAGGAGCACGTCGAGCGGCCCTTCGTAGCCGCCAAGATCGAGGATAAGCTGCTCGTGCGGAAGAGCCGCAGGTGCCGCCTCGAAATTTTCATCGATGCTCATTCGCTCTCGACCTGCCGCCTCAAATCTCCGTCATATCGTATGTACCGGTCAGCCATCGCATCGCGCGATAAAGGAAATTGACGGGATCGCTCAACAGCCAGTGTAGCACATTGAGGTCCAGACCCATGTGCCGACCTATGATCGGCAAGAAAAAGATCATGAAAAACAAAATGAAAAAGCCATACCGCTCCAAGCTTGCCAACGGCCGGGCAAGCGCCATCGGCAGTAATCCGACGGCGACTCGGCCGCCATCCAGCGGTGGTAAAGGCAACATATTAAATACGGCTAACATAATATTGATTTGAATGGAGTTATCGAGGTTCAATAGCGCCCAGCTCCGGACGAAATCCGGCGTCACGACAGCCAGATGCAGGAGGAACCCCGATGCAAACGCAAGCAGCAAATTCATCGTCGGTCCGGCTGCGGCAACCCACACCATGTCTTGTTTTGGGTGATTCAGGCGCCGGAAATCGACCGGCACAGGCCGGGCGTAGCCGAAGATGAAACCGCCGCCAAAATAAAGAATTGCGGGCAGAGCGATCGTCCCGATGGGATCCACATGGCGAAGCGGATTGAAATTCACCCGGCCCAGCATGTACGCGGTGTCGTCGCCAAACCACTTGGCAACGAGTCCATGGGAAACCTCGTGGAAGGTCACCGCGATGATGACCGGAAGCGCCCAAACGGAGAGGCCGTAGAGGAAGGCGGCGAAATTCACGGGGCACCGCTTACGATGCCTGGAGAAGCGCGTCAAGCTCGGCCAGTGCCGCTTCGCCGTCGAACGGGGACGCGTCGCGTCGAAGTGCCTCGGCCTTTGCCGTGCGAAACGCGGCCCGGTCGTCGAGTGGGGGCACCGCCGCCATGACCTCCTTCATTTCATCGAGCACGCCGGAGCAATGTAAGACGATGTCGCAGCCGGCCTCGAGTGCCGCCTCGGCGCGCGCCGCAAAAGTCCCGTCGAGCGCCTTCATGCCGATATCGTCGGACACGAGAACGCCCGAAAAGCCGATCTCGCCGCGCACGATATCGCCGATGATTCGTGGCGAAATGGTGCACGGTCTCACGGGATCCAGGGCGGTGTAGCGGATGTGGGCGGTCATCGCCCAAGGCTGGGCGGCAAGCGCCTTGAATGGCGCAAAATCGAAAGCACTCAAAACCTCATGCGTTGCATCGACCACCGGCAACTCCAAATGGCTGTCGGCCCGCGCACGACCATGGCCGGGAATGTGCTTCACGACAGGCAGCACACCGCCGGCAAGAAGGCCTTCGCAGAACGAAAGGCCAAGGGCCGCGACCAGTTCGGGGTCGGAGCCGAACGCCCGATCACCGATCACGTCGTGAGTCTCGGGAAGTGCAAGGTCGAGGACCGGCGCACAATCGACGGTAATGCCGAGATCGGCAAGCTCGGCCGCAATCATGCGCGCATTGAGCCACACGCCGCGCCGTGCCGCGTCAGGGTTCTTTTTGGCGAGAACGCCGAATCGCGCTGCCGCGGGTGCCGCCCGCCATCGAGGTGGGCGCAGGCGCGCGACGCGTCCGCCTTCCTGGTCGATCAGGATCGGTGCGTTCGCCCGGCCAAGGATTGTACAAATCTCGTCCACGAGCGCACGCACCTGAGCGGGGCTTTGACAGTTGCGTGCGAAGAGGATGGCGCCGAGGGGATCGGCTTGCCCAAAAAATTCGCGTTCCGCAGCGCCGAGGCGGAAGCCGGCGCAGCCCAATATGGCCGCGCGAGGCCGTGCCGATCTGGTCACGACGGGATCACGTCGTCAGGGCTTTACCGCGAGGCAGTCGATCTGCGCTGCCTTGAGCTTGGCGCAGGTTGCGGCGGCGGCTTGCTGGTCTCCAACCGGGCCGGCCTGAATGCGGAAGTAGACCCCCTTGCCCGGCCCGAGATCCGCGCGCTGAACTTGGAGCTGGAGCCCCCCGAGCACGTCGGGCGCCTTGCCCTGGAGGTGACCCCATTCACGCTCGGCCTCCTCCGAGGAGCGCATGGAGCCGAGTTGAATTTTCCACCCGCCACTCTGAGGCCGTGAGGCCAACTGCGCCGGCCGAGATGCCGTACTCGCCGTGGCCCCAGGTTCTTCGCTCGCGGCCTGACCGGACTGGCCGCTGGCGACAGGTGCTGTAATTTGCGGGATGTGGACAGCGGCGGGCGGCGACGCGGTCGACGCCGTGCTGCCTGCGACCGGAGCGGCCGCAGCACCGGTGCCTCCACTTGCCGGTGCTGGCGCCGTCGAGTTTCCCGTACTGGCGCTGCTGCTCGCCGGTTTTGGCAACGGCGACTCGGCCGGCGGCAATAACTGCTCGGGTGGATTACCGCCGGCTACGCCCGGCGAGACTTCGCTATAGATCGACTTGTCTTGTCCGGGGACATCGGTCCCCCCTGGATTGTCCGGCTTTACCTTGTAAGGCTGTTGGTCGCCTTTGATCAGAGGTACGGAAATATCCGTTCCCGCGCGCTTGCCCTCCTGGTAGGCGTAAAAGACGATGAGCGCGAAAACGCCAAGCACGAACACGCTCGCGGCGCCCACGAGAGTCCGCCAACGCCGGGGGCGTTTTTGCTTTTGCTCATATATTGCCCGCAAGGGGTCGCGCGAAGTGCCGACGGGGCCAACATTCATCGTCATCAGTGCATTTCCTCCACGGCCTCGACACCAAATATAGCGAGCCCTGCGGCAATTACGAGTTGCACGGCCCTCACCAAACCGAGGCGGGCGCCTGTCAACACCGCATCTTCCTCGATGATGAATCGCAAGGACGGGTCCTCCCTGCCCTTCGTCCAAAGCCCGTGGAAGGCGGCAGCCAGATCGTAGAGATAAAACGCCAGTCGATGGGGCTCATGCGCTTCGGCGGCGGCTTCGATCTGGCGCGGCCATCCCGCGAGCAACTTGACCAGACCAAGCTCAAGTGAGTCGGCCAATCGGTCAAGCCTTTGTTTTGCAAGCGACTCGGGAGACATATCGAGTCCCGGCATCGCTTCCCTCACATTGCGCATAACCGAATGGCAGCGGGCATGGGCGTATTGGACGTAAAAAACCGGATTGTCGCGCGATTGCTCGACGACTTTCGCGAGGTCGAAGTCGAGCGGTGCATCGTTCTTGCGGGACAGCATGATGAAGCGGACGACCCCTTTTCCCACCTCATCCACAACCTCGCGCAACGTGACGAAGGTCCCGGCGCGCTTGGACATCTTGACCGGTTGGCCGTCGCGCAGAAGGCGCACGAGTTGGCAAATCTTGATATCGAGTGCGCCCTCGCCACCGGTGATCGCCTCCACGGCAGCCTGCATCCGCCGAATGTGACCGCCATGGTCGGCACCCCAAACGTCGATCATGACGCGCGCACCGCGGCGAAATTTGTCCCAGTGGTAGGCGATATCGGAGGCGAAGTAGGTCCAGCCGCCGTTGGACTTCTTGAGCGGCCGGTCGACATCGTCGCCGAACGCGGTCGAGCGGAAAAGAATCAGGGGAACCGGCTCCCAATCGTCGACCGGCTTGCCCTTGGGCGGCTCGAGCGTGCCCGTGTAAACGAAGCCGCGCCGATCCAGCTCCTGCACGGCTTCATCGACCCGGCCCTCGTTCACGAGCTTGCGTTCGGAGCTGAACACATCCTGGCGGATGCCGAGGGCCTCGAGATCGGTCTGGATGAGGCGCAACATCGCGTCCACAGCAGCGTCCCGCACCAAGGGAAGCCAACGGTCGAGAGGTGCATCCTTGAGCGCTTTTCCATGTTCCTTCGCGAGGGCTTCGCCGACGGGCTTCAGATAATCGCCCCGATATTCCCAGGATCGACCCGGAAATAGCTCGGCAAAGCGCTCTTCCGTGACTCTCTCACCGAGCGCCTCGAGATATCTTACGTATGCGGAATATGCCAGCTGATCAATCTGTTGACCTGCATCGTTGATGTAATACTCGCGCACGACCTTGTGCCCAACGTGCTCAAGCAGCGCACTAAGCGCGTCGCCGAATACCGCACCGCGCGCATGGGCGACGTGAAGCGGTCCGGTCGGGTTCGCGGAGACATATTCCACATTGACCAGTGCGGACCTGCCCAGGTTGGACCTTCCGTAGTCGAGTCCCGCCCTCAAAAGGTCGGCAAGGGCCGCGTGCCAGAATGCATCGGTGAGAGTGATGTTCACAAATCCGGGGCCGGCAACGTCGACGCCCCGAATGGTGGCGATTGCGCGCAGGCGCGCGGCAAGAAGGTCGGCGATGGCCCGCGGAGGCTGCCTTGCGTCCTTGGCCAGCACCAGTGCGGCATTCGTCGCAATGTCGCCGCGCCCCGACTCTCGCGGTGGATCGACGGAGACACGACTGAAATCGAGGCCACTCGGCAGCTTTCCCTCATCCGCCAGTGCTTGGAGTTCCGCGCGAACGATATCCTTGACGTATGCGTAAAGGTTCATTTTGGAGAAAGTTCCAGTCCCTTAAGGCCGGTCGTGAACGTCATAGAGCCGCCGGTGCTCGTCGAGCGCATAGCGATCTGTCATGCCGGCGATATAGTCGGTCACGACCCGCGCCGTCTCATCGGAGCCAGCGGTGCGCGCAAGACGAAACCACTCCGTCGGCAAGCATTCGGGCTCGGCAAGAAAAAGGGTGAAAAGTTCCCGCACCACGCGTCGCGCCTTGCTTGTCATCCGATTTACGCGAAAATGCCGGTACATCCGCGTGAAGAGGAACGTCCGAAGCGCGCGATCGTTCTGGCGCATCTCGCTCGAAAAGGCAACAACGGGACCGCCATGGCGTCGCACGTCGTCCGCCGAACGCGGCCTCGCCTCGACCAGACGCTTTCGCGTCTCGGCCAGTAGATCGTTGACCATGTGGTCGATGAGGCGGCGGATCGATTCATGGATCAGCCGCGGTCGTTCGAGGCCCGGATATTTTGCCTCGACGGACTCGAACGTCGGCCCGACCAGCGGGATGTCGCGCAGGTCCTCGATCGTGAAGAGACCGGCGCGCAAGCCGTCGTCGATATCGTGATTGTTGTATGCGATGTCGTCGGAAAGGGCGGCGACCTGAGCCTCCGCGGAGGGCCAGGTTTCGAGTTCGAGGTCCTGTATGCCGTTATAGGCGCGAATGCTTTCCGGCACCGGCCCCTTGGCATTGTCGCCGACAAGGGGGCCATTGTGCTTCACGACACCTTCGAGCGTTTCCCAGGTGAGGTTGAGGCCGTCGAACTCCGCGTAGCGCTGTTCAAGGCGTGTGAGGATGCCGAGGGTTTGCGCATTGTGATTGAAGCCGCCGAAGGGCTTCATTGCCTCGTCGAGCGCCTCTTCGCCGGCATGCCCGAACGGCGGGTGACCGAGATCGTGGGCCAGCGCCAAAGCCTCGGCCAAGTCCTCGTTGAGCGACAGGGCGCGGGAAATGGAGCGCGCGATCTGGGCCACTTCGAGGCTGTGGGTAAGGCGCGTCCGGTAATAGTCGCCTTCGTGGTAAACGAAGACCTGGGTCTTGTATTTGAGGCGGCGAAAGGCGGCGGAATGAATGATGCGGTCGCGATCGCGCTGATGAGGCGTGCGCGTGCTGCTTTCCGGCTCGGGCGCCAAGCGGCCTCGGGTCTTTGCGGGGTCGGAAGCGTAAGGTGCCAGAACGCTCGAAATCATGGCCGCCACCCTACAGGGGTGCGCCATTTCAGGCAAATAGGGGACCACCTCGATATCGCCGGAGGCCGCGGGTCGGGGATGGCCTTGGTGCAAACCTGATTTGACAACCTGCCCGGAGCGACTAAATAGAGGTGGCGCCAGACGAATTTCGAACCACCGACTGGCGAATGGCGGAGATATGGCGGAAAACCTCGTCGGAACCGAGACACCCGCGTTGCTAATCAGCGAGTCTGCCGAGCGGCGTATCGCAGCGCTGCTTGCGGCAGAGAATGGCGTTGGGCTCAGCATGCGCGTCACGGTGTCGGGCGGTGGCTGCGCGGGATTTCAGTACGGCTTCAGCTTCGATGACACGCGCAATCCGGACGATCGTATTTTCGAGCGCGGACAAGCCCGGGTCGTGATCGATGAGGTGAGCCTCGAGTTCCTCAAGGGCGCTGAGGTCGACTTCGTCGAGGATCTGGTCGGCTCCTACTTCAAGGTCAACAATCCGAACGCGGCGTCATCCTGCGGGTGCGGCACTTCCTTCTCGATCTAATTTGGCGACCCTGACAGTTGACTCTCTCACGTCATGGCCGGGCTTAACCCGGGCATCCATGTCCTTGAAGCCGCCATTCCCTAGACGTGGATGCGCGGGTCAAGCCCGCGCATGACGAATGAAGAGATCGCGCCCTCATGGTTCGAGACGCCTCGCGCCGCGAGGCTCCTCACCATGAGGATTATTTTTCTTTTTTTATCGTCCTCATCCTGAGGAGGTGCGAAGCACCGTCTCGAAGGAGGAGGAGGCC
>DASPOR010000190.1 GCA_035625915.1 Alphaproteobacteria bacterium
CAGGCCGGTGTGCTCGCGTGCCACAGCGGCGATGTTGGCAGTGACCTCTAAATAGCGCGGCGACACGCTCATGCCAAAGTACATGCGCCGGCAGCCCGATAATGCATTAGCAATATCTCGAACCTGGGTAAGGTCGCCTACAACGACCTCGACCCCACTCGCCCGTAGTGCGTCCGTACGCTGGTCTTCATGGCGGACAAACGCACGAACCGGAAGGTCACGGCGGCGAAGCATCTCTATGATAGCGCTGCCCACTCCGCCGAACTGTCCCGGTACGCCTGTGACGAGAATGCGATTACCCGAGGAATCCATGGTTGACGTTCCCCCTGTTCGCTTATGTGCGCGCGCCGAAGCGAAGAGAACCGAAATTCATGGGCGGCCCTCCACCATTCGGACAATCCCTTCGCCTATTTTCCCCGTGGCGGCTTTCATGGGGTCGGCTGCGAGGTGAGCATAACCCTGTGTCGCTTGTGGTTGGGAATTCCTGAGTGCAGCCTTGAGGACGATTTTGTGGATTGAACGGCCAATGATTTATATAACCTTCGGAAAACAAACATTTTTCCTAATCACAAATGAGGACATGACCTCCTCGCGGCCGATCCGAAGGCCGGCGGCATGCACGAGTTTGAGCATGTGAACGGTGGCCACACCGATTCCAGCTGTCGAGGCAAGCTCGTCCCGCTCCGCGGACATCGCGCCCGCGAGGCTGCCGAAACGCGCCAGGATGTTCTTCGCGAGCGGTTTGACATCGCCGCGCGGGATAACGAGGCAGAGCAGTAGCTCAAGGAACTCATAATCCGGCAGGGCGTCGGCACCAGCGCGTTCGAAGCGTTCTCTCAACCTCTGGCGGTGGCCGAGGTAATGGGGCCTCTCGGGCGTGTTCGTTCGTTCGTCCATCGAAGTCGGGGAGGGGTCAGGCGTAAGGCGGCTTATGCCAGTCCTTGGAGGAAAGGGTGAAGATTTCATGGCCATCGGCCGTGACGCCCACCGAATGCTCGAATTGCGCAGACAGCGAGCGATCTTTCGTGACCGCCGTCCAACCGTCGCCCAGCACCTTCACGGCATATTTGCCGGCGTTGATCATGGGCTCGACCGTGAAGAACATGCCCTCGCGGAGGACAACGCCCTCGCCGGGGTCGCCGAAGTGCAGGATGCTCGGCGCATCGTGGAAAATACGCCCAAGGCCGTGGCCACAGAAATCGCGCACGACGGAATACCGATTGGCCTCCGCAAAAGTCTGGATCGCATGACCGATGTCGCCCGTGGTCGCCCCCGGCTGCACCACGGCAATGCCGCGCATCATCGCCTCATACGTCACGTCGATGAGCCGACGCGCCTTGAGCTTGCTTTCGCCAACCTCGTACATGCGGCTCGTGTCGCCGTGCCAGCCGTCGAGGATGGTGGTGACGTCGATATTGAGAATGTCGCCCGAGACGAGGATTTTGTCCTCGGACGGAATGCCGTGGCAAACCACGTGATTGACCGATGTGCAGATCGAACGTGGAAAGCCGCGATAATTGAGCGGTGCCGGCACCGCATGGTGGCTCGTGATGAAGTCGTGGCAAAGACGATCGAGCTCGGCGGTCGAAACACCCGGTTTGACGAAGGGCGTGATGAAGTCGAGGGTGTCCGCCGCAAGCCGTCCCGCCTTGCGCATCCCCTCGAAATGCTCGGGCAGGTGGATCTTGATCCGGCTCTCCTCGGGATGGGTCCGGGATGTGTGCTCCATCTGGTTCATGACGACTCTTTGCCTAATTCCTCAATCTGAGCGGCCACGCGCGGCCGCCGACGTGGCCCAGGTGGCAAATCATGTTTGCACGGTCGCGGGCTCAGTCAAGCTCGATTGGAAGCCGGCCCGTCAATTCAATGGCTTCCGGCGAAACATTGCAAGAGTAGCATATTGCTTCGACGCCATGCGCCATCGCGTCGATGAGGGCCTTGTGATAGGCCGGGTCGATGTCCGTGGCGATGCGGAAGCTCTCGCAGTCGGCACGCTGCACGACATAGACCATCACCGCCCGCGCCCCCCCGACGACTTCCCGGCTCATTTCCACAAGATGCTTGGCCCCTCGCTTGGTCACGGCATCCGGAAACTCCGCCGGCCCGCCGTGCGGCCTGGGATCACGCTTCAAATGCACGTTCTTCACTTCGACGTAACAGTTAGGTCGCCCAGCCCCTTCAAGCAACAGGTCAATGCGGGAGCTTTCCCCGTACCGAACCTCCCGCCGGAGCGTCGGATATCCCGTGAGCTCGGCGATAAGGTCGACACCGATCGCCTCCTCGACCAAGCGATTAGGATGGCCCGTGTTGATGCCGACGAAACCGCCCTGGATTCGTATCAGTTCGAACGTGAGCGGAAGCTTTCGGTTCGGGTTGACCGCGCGCGATAGCCATATCTCGGATCCCGGTGCATCGAGGCCGATCATGCCGCCGGGATTGGGGCAGTGCACCGTCGTGACGGTACCGTCCTCGAGCTCCACGTCCGCCAGAAAGCGCTTGTAGCGCTTGATGAGCCGGCCACGAATGAGGGGACTCGGAAACCGCATGGCGCCGGACGTTACAAGAGCGAACTCGGCGGTTCAATCGGCGAAAGGGACGGCGATACAAGCTGACCGGGCGATGGGCGCAAGCTATACCAAAGGGGTCACTCTTGCCTTCCAGAGGAGCCATGTCCAATCCCGCGCCCGCCTCGAAGATCGTCACCGCGGCCGTCCTCATCATCGGCAATGAAATCCTTTCGGGCCGAACCAAGGACGCCAATCTTCCCTATCTGGCCGTCGAGCTTGACAAGATCGGCGTGCGGCTCATGGAGGCGCGCGTGGTTGCGGACATAGGCGAGCGGATCGTCGAAGCCGTGAATGCGCTTCGCCATCGCTACGACTATGTCTTCACGACGGGCGGCATCGGCCCGACGCATGATGACATCACGGCGGAAAACATCGCCAAGGCGTTTGGCGTGCCACTCTTGCGTCACCCGGAGGCGGTCAGGATTCTGGCGCGGCAATATAAGGACCCGCGCGATCTCAATGAGGCGCGGCTCAGGATGGCGAACGTGCCGGAAGGCGGGGTGCTGATCGACAATCCCGTGAGTGCCGCACCCGGATTTCGAATCGGCAACGTCCTTGTGATGGCGGGTGTCCCCTCGATCATGCAGGCCATGTTTCAGGGCGTTAAGCACAGCCTTGTCGGCGGCGCTCCCGTGCGCTCGCGCACGGTTTCGACGAACCTGCCCGAAGGCAAGATCGCCCAGGGACTCTCGGCACTCCAAGACAAGCATTCGGACATCGAAATCGGCAGCTATCCATTTTATCGCCTTGGCAAGTTCGGCGTGAGCCTTGTCCTTCGGGGGGTGGAGCTGGGGGCGGTCGACCGGACCGCGGACGAGCTCAAGGCGATGCTGATAGAACTCGGTGGGGAAATCCTCGACGACGCGAACGGTTGAGTTCCACCGCCCCAATCACGGACGCTTGCCATTGTCGGTGCGGTCGCCGGACTCGGCCGGCCACAGGCGCTTGACGATGCGTGCGAGGATGAGGCCGGCGACCCAGCCGCCGAGCGGCACGGAAAAGAAATAATCGAAGAGGGGGTCACGGACGTTGTTTCCGGTGATGGCGAGAATCACCAACATCCATAGGGCCGTGAGCGTATAGCCGACGGGGTGCCAAAACGTCCGGCTCCGCCAGGGAATGCCGTCCGGATACCGCCCGCCCAGCAGCCGATCGTAGATTTTGCCCATGGCCCTTTATGCCAGAGCGCCAGGACCGCCGCCAGGACGACGCACGGGTGGCGAAAGCGAGCCATAGGATGATGGACTCATGTAGCGAATCCGAAATTCGACATATTTGGGTGCGCGAACGCGGACCTGATCGCCAAATCGCGTGCCCCCCTTGCCTGTGTGCGGCTGTCGAACTAGGGTCGCACCTGCGGCCCGCCTGGCGGAACCGGTAGACGCAACGGACTTAAAATCCGTTCTTGGGAAACCGAGGTGGGGGTTCGAGTCCCCCGGCGGGCACCACGGAACCGGCGATGACGGCGATACTGAAGCCGAGTGACTTCGCAAGCACCGGCAAAGCCTGTTCTCCTGCGGATCGAGGCGGAGCGCTTGCGGCATTGCAGTCGAGTGGCGAGAACGCAACTGGGGGATCGCCCGAGGGGGGAGCATGACGAAACATTCAAGTAGTGAAAGTGTGAGCGTTGTACCGCTCGCATTCGACGTGGCGGATCGGCTCTCACGGATCGACCAGGCAAAGCTTCGTGGTTATCGGCTGGAGCGCCTCAGGGCCGAGCTTCGCGCCCGCGACTACATGGGATGCCTGCTCACCGATCCCATCAACATCCGCTACGCGACAGGCAGCCGCAATATGCAGGTTTGGACGATGCATTCGCCCGGGCGTTGGGCGTTCGTCCCGACCGAGGGGGCGGTGGTCCTCTTCGAATTCACGAGCTCGATGCACGTGAACGAGGGAATCGAGACGATCGCCGAGTTGCGTCCGACGATCCCGTGGTTTTACTTCCTGGCCGGCCCGCGTTGCGAGGAGAAGGCAACACTCTGGGCCAAGGAGATCGCGGCCCTCGTCGAAAAGCATGGCGGCAAGAATCGCCGCCTTGCGGTCGATCGGTGCGAGCCAATGGGCGCCTTCAAGCTTGCCGCGATGGGCATCGAGCTGTTCGACGCGCAGGAAGCGATCGAACTCGCGCGTGCGATCAAGTCGCCCGAGGAGATCGCCGCGATCCGGCTTGCGATGGACGTGTGCGACGCATCGATCCGCCGGATGCGCGAAGCGCTCCGCCCGGGCGTCACCGAAAATCAATTATGGGCGGTGATGAACGACGTGAATATCGCCCACGACGGCGAATGGATCGAGTGCCGCCTCCTGACATCGGGCGCGCGGACCAATCCCTGGTTTCAGGAATGCGGCAACAAGATAATCGAGCCGGGCGAGATCGTGGCCTTCGACACCGACATGGTCGGACCGCTCGGCTATCTCGCGGACATATCGCGAAGCTGGGTCTGCCCCGGCAAGCGGCCAACCAACGATCAACGCCGTCTCTATGGCCTCGCCCAGGAGCAAGTGATCCACAACATATCCTTGTTGAAGCCCGGCGTCGGCTTCCGGGAATTCGCGGAAAAGTGCTGGCCCGTGCCCGAGGAATTCACGTCGAACCGTTACATGATGATGGTTCACGGCTGCGGCTTGGTCGACGAATTTCCGAGCATCGCCTATGCGCGCGACTTTGCCGATTGGGGTTATGACGGCGAATTCCGGGAAAACATGGTCGTCTCGGTCGAGAGTTATATCGGCGAGGTCGGCGCCAAGGAAGGCATCAAGCTCGAGCAACAGGTGATCGTCACGGCGAAGGGTGCCGTACCGCTTTCCAAGACGCCCTTCGAGGATGCGCTTGTCGTTTGAGGCCGGCCGCCGGAAAAGTCTCAGTGGGCGACGAGGATGGGCACGGTCATGCGCTGAAACATGTCGCGCGACACGCCGCCGAGGACGAGTTCGCGCAATCGCGAATGGCCGTAAACGCCCATCACGATCAGGCTTGCCGACTCATCCGACGCGCGCGAGAGGATCATGTCGCTCGTCTTGATGTCGTCGGCGACGATCGGGTGTGCTTCCGCGGCGACCCCGTGCCGCTTCAAATGACGCACGATGCCGCTCGAGGGGACCTCTTCGCCCGACTTTGCATTGATCGTCAGGATCACCACGCGCTTCGAATCGACGAGGAGAGGCAGGGCGTCGTTCACGGCACGTGCCGCTTGCGGGCTCGCGTTCCAGGCAACCAGCACCTGTTCGCCGAAATTTCTCGAATCCCACGCGTAGGGAATGACCAGCGCCGGTCGCCCCGATGCCATCGCGACCTGCTCGGGCAGATCGAAGGAAACGCCACGCCCCACTTCGTCAGGATCGACCTGGCCGAGAATCGTGAGATCGGAATCGCGGGCCGCCAGGGCGACGATCTTGGCGCGATCGTCGCCGACACCCTCGATCCACAGGGTCTTGTCCTTCATTTTCGCGGTGTGCTTTTTGAAAAGCGCTTCGGCGCCCTCGCGCTGCTGCGCCGCACGCGCCTCCATGTCTTCCACCATCTCGGGCGGAAACTGGTCCGCAATAAGAGGCGACATGCCGGTCGGGAGTGCTGCGTAAAGCCCGCTCAAATGGGCCGAAAACCTCTCGGCCAGCGATACGGCAAAGCGCACGCGCGCCTCGGCATGTTTCGAACCGTCGACGTGGACGAGGAGATCTTTGAAAGACATGACGCTGCTCCCTCTCCGAGGCGGGCGTGATTCCCTTGGTTCCTTACCCCAACGCCGGCATCGTCGGTCGATAGGGCGGCCGCTCTAATAAGCCGTTGCTCTCGAACCCCGCATTGATTTATCGCAAACGCCTTTCTGAAGTGCCGGAGGTTCGGATCGAACCACTCTCCCTCCCTGCTGTTTCCGTTGAGGCTCGGAATTGCCTCACGATCTCTATGCAATCCTTTTCCCGCCTCGGAATGTGACGGGACGGGTAGGGGTGGTTTGAATAAAACCGATCACGCTCCAACGACAGTGGGCCCAGACCGAAACCGCAAATTGCACTCAGGCAACGCAGGACCGCCTCACACCGCCTTGCTCGCCGGAATCGCGACTTCCCCTTGCTTGGCGCGTCGAACGGTATGATCCATCACTTGCCAAACGGGGCCTTCATAATAGTAAACGAGAACGACCTCGACCTCATGGCCGCGCGCGCGCAATTGCCCACCATGCTTCTCTGCCTCTTCACGCGTATCGAAGGCGTATTGAAAGCCATGTTTTGCAAGAAGCTGGGGCATCACTCGTCGCCTCGCTCGTATTGCCGGCGCCTCCTCACACCCTATCTTACTTAGTATGGCGCAAGGCGAGCCTTTGGCAAGGGGCTCGCGGATCCGAAACACGGCGGCCATGAAATTCCCGTGGGGCAGGGTCAGCACCTCGGGTGCGCGGTGCGCATGCGTAACCCTCGCGGCGGCGGCATTCCTCGGGTAGCATGACTAGCCCCGACCTCGTGGCCGCGATGACGGACTGGCGCCAGCCGACGTCTTCATCGGCGCGCCGTGCGTATGCTTCGGGGAAGTGCCTTTGAAGCGCAGGAGTCTACAAGTGCAGCCGCGCGATTTTCGACCGCACCACTTCGCTTTCGCGATTGCCGCCGCCCTCGCGGTGTCGATCTTCGCCACCCCGAATCGAACGCTCGCGGCGGAGACGGTCGACGTTGCCATCGTACTCGCGGCGGATGTATCGCGCAGCGTGGACGACGACGAGTTCAACCTTCAACGCGAAGGCTATGCGCGCGCGTTCACCAATCCACAGGTGCTGCAGGCGATCCAGGCGGGTGCCAATCGTGGGATCGCGGTCACTTTCGTTGAATGGTCGGGTGCTTCGGATCAGAAAGTGGTGGCAGACTGGACGATCGTGCGCGACGGCGAAAGCGGGGCCGTATTTTCGTCGATGATCCTCGCCCCGCCGCGTTCCTTCGCCGGCCTTACCTCGATCAGCGCCGCCGTCGATTTTTCGATGAAGCTTTTCGCGGACGGGCGGTTTCAGACAGCGCGCCGCGTGATCGATATTTCAGGTGACGGCACAAGCAATTCGGGCCGCCCGATCCTCCAGGCGCGGGACGAAGCGATCGCTCAAGGGGTGACCATCAACGGCCTCACCATCCTCAATCTGCACCCCAATCCGGGCTTTTTAGCCCACACCCAGCCACCCGGCGGTCTGCCTAACTACTACCGCGAAAACGTCATCGGCGGACCGATGTCGTTCCTCGTGGAGATCGAGGATTTCAAGTCGTTCGGCGAGGCGATCGTCAGCAAGTTGGTCGGCGAGATCGCCGGCACGGGCGCTGCCAAAGGAATCGCCGCGCGCTGAGAGCCGATCAGGACGGCCGGGCCTGGCCGATACCGCCACGCAAGGCGCCCGCGGCGACCTGCCCCCAAAGAACCGCATGATCTTCCGGCAGCGCCCGGCTGTTCGGCATGGCGAGCCAGAGGCGATAGAGGCTACGGCGTTGTCCGAGCGTATCGTCGTCCTCGAATGGCGTGCGGCCGTGATAGACCACGTGGTTGTTGAGGAGTTGAATGTCGCCGGGCTCCATCCGCATTTCGAATGACAGGTCCTTGGCGAGCGCCATGAGCATTTCAATCGCCTCATGCTGTGCCGCGGTGAGGCGCGGAACGCTCGGCACCTTTTGCGCCACTTCGATGTATGTCAGCGAGTAGTGGCTCGTGAATTTTCCATCCCGGTCTCCGAAGATAGGCAGAGCGTAGATCGCGTCGGGGGTGGTCTCTTCCTCGCCGAACCGGCTGCGGTAGAATTTTTGATAGAGCACCTCGAGGAGGTCGGGTCTGCGCCTGAGGATCTCGTTCCTGACCGCGACGGAACTTGCAAGCGTGCTCACTCCGCCAGCACGCGCTTGATTGACGCAAAGCAGCCCGACCACGTCGCAGCGATCGGTATGAAAGCGCAGGGCGCCGTTCGAGAGGGTCCGCGCGTATGAAGAGAGGAACACCGGCCCCGAATTCTCGCCTTTCGCATCGCCATCGTGGATTTGACCGTAGCGCGCGCCGACCTCGGCACCTTCATCGCGAATTTCGCGCATAAGCTCGCCGTTGCGGTTCTGGAAGACCGGATGCCCGAGGTTGGCGCCGAGACCGAACCAAATCTGGCGCAATTCATCCGCCGAATAACGGTCGACGGGCAAGCCTCGAAGCTTGATCATGCCGCACCCGTCCTCAAGCTCGCGCCGGATATCGGCGAAATCTTCGGCCATGCCCGGGAGAGGAAACGCCTCGCCCGTCGTCTCGCGCCAGGGAATGCCTTTGACCCGGCACGCGCCGAGTGCCGCATCGATCTCCGCTAGGGCTCGAGGGCTTAGATGGCGCAGCCAGCGCGTCGAGTCCGCGATTTCGTCTCCACGCCAGGCGTTAGGCCCTAATAACGGGCTTCGTGCGGTCATGGTCGGGTCTCCGAGTTATTCTTCAGCGGCATTCTAAGGGGCGTGCCTGTCGAGCGCGAGGGCATAGATCGCAAGCAAGAGCCACCC
>DASPOR010000191.1 GCA_035625915.1 Alphaproteobacteria bacterium
GAGAGGGTGAATTGGGC
This sequence comes from Alphaproteobacteria bacterium, assembly GCA_035625915.1. Taxonomy (NCBI): domain Bacteria; kingdom Pseudomonadati; phylum Pseudomonadota; class Alphaproteobacteria; species Alphaproteobacteria bacterium. Next base: position 18 of record DASPOR010000191.1, read on the forward strand.
GTCGTGAAGCTGGGCGACGGCGGCAACGAGGCTGAGGCCCAATCCGCTGCCCGGCGTCCCGCGGTGGCACTCGAGGCGATAGAATCGTTCGAGCACGCGCTCGCGCGCTTCGGCCGGAATGCCGTCGCCGCGATCGCTCACGACCACGCGAGGGCCGTTCCCATCGCCGCTGACCTCGACGACGACACCCCCGCCCATCCCACCGTATTTGATCGCGTTGTCGACAAGGTTCGATAAGGCGTCGAAGAGCAGATCGCGATCGCCCAAGACGACAACGCCGGGCGCCCCCACGAAATTGATGCTACCGCCCCGCTCCTCCGCGGCGGCATCGAAGAGATCGACGACTCCGCTCGCGGTCTCCGACAAATCCACGGGCCGAAGGGTCTCGTTGCGATGGCCGGACTCGATGCGCGAAATGCGCAGCAGTGCGGAAAACGTGCGAAGAACCACGTCGATATCGCCGATGGTCGAGGCGAGTAGTGTGTGATAGCCCTCAAGGGTGGGCGGGCGGTGGAGTGCCCCCTCCAAGCGTCCATGAATGCGCGTAAGCGGGGTCCGCAGATCGTGCGCGATTCCGTCTGAAACCTGGCGAATGCCGCGCACAAGTTCTTGAATGCGGTCGAGCATCGCGTTCAAATTGGAGGCGAGCTGGTCCCATTCGTCATGAGTCCCCCGCAGCGGAATGCGACGCGAGAGGTTTGCTTCCATGATCTCGCGACTCATCGCGTTGACGGCCTCGATGCGCGAGACCGTGCGCCGGCTTACGCTCACGCCGGCAATGGCGGCAAAGACGATGAGAAGCGCCACGCCGAAAGCAAGCGACGTTCCGATCGCATGGGCGAAGCGGTCGTCGTCGTCGATGTCCTTGCCGACGAGAAGCCGATAGCCATCCGGCAAGACGCGATAGCTCGCACGGAAGACGCGAGGCTTGGAGCCCTCCGAAGGTGGCGTCACCGACCTGACTTCGCCGATGCCCGCCGGGCCCGAAAATGCCTCGGGCCATGTCTTCAAATTGCCCGACACATAGGCGCCGGTCGGGTCGATCAGCAGGAATATGCCCTCGCCCAGATCGTTCGCCATCAGCTCGCCGATCGCCCGCGCCAAACCCGGGGTACCCCGGGTTTCGTGAACGTGGATCAAGGCGTCCAATTCATGCCGGATGGCGCTGTCCGACTGCCCCATCACGTATTCGGCGGCCTGCCAGTACGCGTAGCCGAAAAGGCCGAGAATGCCGACCCCGAACAGCAGGACGCAGAGGATCGCAAGACGCAGAGTCGACGAGTGAAGTGTCTTACGCAGGAGCACGGAGGCAGAACCCCACGCCGCGCACCGTATGGATCAATGGATAGGCCGCGCCGTCATCGACCTTGCGGCGCAGGCGTCCGACATAGACATCGATGATGTTCGTCATGGGATCGAAGTGCAAATCCCAGACATGGGCGAGCAGCATGGACCGCGGCACGACCGTATCGGCATTGCGCACGAGGTATTCGAGAAGCTTGAACTCGCGCGGCAGCAGTTCGACATCCCGCCCGGCGCGCCGCACGGCGCGCGAGAGGAGGTCCATTTCGAGATCCCCGATCCGGAGCACAGTTTCCTTCAGCACATAAGCGCTGCGCCGCGCGAGCGCGTCGACCCGCGCGAGCATTTCCGGAAATGCGAAAGGCTTGACAAGATAGTCGTCCCCACCGGCGCGGAGGCCGCGAACCTTGTCGTCGACCTCGCCAAGCGCGCTGATGATGAGGGTCGGAATCGCAACCCCCTCCTCACGCAGGCGGAGGACGACCTCGAGGCCGTCGATGCCCGGCAGCATTCGATCGACCGTCATCACGGCATATTCTCTTGCACGGCAACGCTCGAGTGCGACCTCCCCGCTCTCGGCCAGTTCGATCTCGTACCCGCCGGTTCGCAAGCACGCGACGAGCTGCTCGGCAGTCTCCGGATCGTCTTCCACAACGAGTACGCGATGCATTTATAAGCCCAAATCGCCTAAGCGATATGTTCGACCGACGGCATCCCGAAGATTTCCTTACAACAGCCACGACATCCGCTGAAACTAACTTATATTTCATAGAGCTGCCAGGGCTGCCCAGCCCTGCGGCACCGTGCCAGCGCGGCTGAACGGTTGGGCGGCCTTGAAAGTGGAAATCCCACATACTGTCCCTTATTTCGTCATGACCGGGCCGGTAGCGGGCTTCGCCCGCTTCTTTGCACCACGCATAACAGCGCACCTTTGCGTGCGGGCTTCGCCCGCTTCTTTGCGTCACGCAAAAAAGCGCGCCTTCGCGCGCGGGCTTCGCCCGCTTCTTTGCGTTACGCAAAAAAGCGCGCCTTCGCGCGCGGGCCGAGTCTCGGCCATATACGCCGATCCGATCGCGGAAAAAGTACTTGGATTGCCGTGACAAGCACGGCGATGACGATATTAAGGGCGTTGAGACGTCGCGTAGGGTCGCATTGAGCGCGCGTGAAAGCCCGAACTGGACAGTCGTGGCGCTTTAGAACTTGACGGTCGCGACGATTTCACCGAGCACGATCGTGTTGCCGACCGTGCGGCCGGGGGGACCGTTCGCCGCCACGAACGAGGCAGCCGCCTGCTTGAAGCCCTCGCCGGGGACGCCAAAGCCAAGCACGCTCGAGATCGAGAGCCACTTCTCGGGCGACCAGATCGCATAGACATCGACCTCGTCGAGCGCGTGGTCGTTCGTGATGCTCGGGTTGTTGAATTGCGCCGTTTGGTCGAAGCGGAAGTCGTAAAAGATGACGCCCGCGTTGAGCGTGTCGAGGGGTGACACGGTAACGCTTGCCATCACAACGTCGATGTTGCTCGGCGTGCCGAGGTACCATCCGTAAATTTCGCCCAGATACCAGCTCCCGTAGCCGCGCGGACCGGCCGTGTAGAAGAGCGAGTCGTAGGAATGCTTTACGTGGCCGTTCGGGTCCGATTCGCCGCTGAATTGCGCGTAGCGGAAGGCCACCTGGGGCGTCCAGTCGACATCCGAGAATTTGTAGCCCGGCTCGACGTACCAGGCATGGGCGTCGACGCGGCGGTCGGTGTTGCCGTTCTGCTGACCGACATATTCTCCATAGAACATGATGTCCCGGTCGAATTCGAAGAAGGAGCCCGCGGCACGGAAGCTGTAGACGTTGAGGCCGTTGCGATTAGCCCCTTCCGCAAGCGAAGCGGCGGTACTCGTCGGCGTGAAGCTGAAGGCGCCCGTGGGGCTTGCGCTCGACGTGCTGTCGGCGTCGTAGATGTTGAAGTACAAGAGCCCGAGCGTCCACACGTCGGGCGGTGGCGCTTCGTCGCCCTCTTTCTTTTCCCCGGCCCGGTACCACTCGGCATTGAAGCCCGCGAGCTTGGCCTTGGGCTGGTCGGAGTCCTGCAAGAGGTCCTGGTCGACCCGGTCCTCGAGCTTGAAGAAATTTGCGCGCACTGGGACGCCGTCGGGATTGAGCTTCACGATCGCCGTGCGCCCGAAGTCGTTGTTGAGCGAAGTATAAAAGGCGCCGCGGCCGAAGGCATTGAAGATGCCCGAGCCGATCACGAGCCCATCGCCCACGAGAAAGGATTGATTGCCGTAGGACACGTCGACGGCGTCGGTGCCAAGGGCGTCCTTGAACGTATCGCCCGAGCGCCAGCCCACCATCCCATCCTCGAGCTGGATATGGGTTGGCTGATTGCCCGTGGTCGAGCGCAGGGCGTATTGCGGGAGCGAGGACACGGCGTCGCCATTGCCGCGCGTCCCTTGCGCCACGAAGCTGAAGAGCGAATAGCCCGTGCCGTAATCCCAGAGTGGCGTCTCGGCCGCGAGTGCCGGCTTGATCGAGGTTTCCACCCAAACCCGTTCCGTGTTGCGCACGCTCGAGTTGTTGGGCGTGTTGAAGTCGCCCGCACCGAAATCGGCGTTGCCGACGCCGAACACCCCGACCACCCCCGTGAAGCTGGCGCTGACCTTGGTCCCCTCCTCGTCGTAGAGGATCTCGTCGGCGCGCGCGCCGGCGCCCGGCGCGAGCATTGCCGCGGCCAACAGAAGCCCTGCAGCCGGTGGAACGCCCGTCTGGATCGGCCTGTGACACTTCTTTTTCTCGTTCATGGCGCCCTACCCCTCTTTTTTCGTTGGGCTGATGGATTGCCGGAGCGTGAGCAATCCAGTCCTATGCCGAATCCATGACAGCAGAATGAACAGTCGGGTCATAGGGCGACCGCGACTAAAAATTCCATAGGAATTTCACGCCGTGTGTGCACGTGCCTGTGGAGCCATCCCGAACGTTCGCCCCAAGACATATCAGCCTTCAAGGCCAGGATGCTGCGAAGAATTGCGCGATCTGCAGGCAACATGCGCGACATCCGTTTCCGTTTCTTTCCCCATTGCGGCTTCCGCCAAGATCGGCGATCATTCGAAACATGAAAATCATTTCCAAATTGAAATTGGAAGTGAATAAAATAACTTAGGGGAGGGAAACGATGGCGCGGTGGATCCGCTTCGTGGAGGGTGGGAAGTCCGGGTTCGGCACGCTCGACGGTGAGACGATCGCGGTCCATGAGGGCGTCATGTTCGATCGTGCGAAGCCGACGGGCAGGATGGTGCCGCTCGCGGCGGTCGAACTCTCCATACCCTGCACGCCGAGCAAGATGGTGTGCCTCTGGAACAATTTCCGCGCGCTTGCCGCCAAGTTCAATTTCAAGACCCCGGAAGAGCCGCTCTATTTCCTCAAGGCGCAGACGGCCTTTCATCCGGCGGGGATGCCGATCCGACGGCCGCGTGGCTATGACGGAAAGGTCCTTTACGAGGGCGAGCTTGGAATCGTGATCGGCAGGCGTGCCGTCGCCATCACCGAGGCGGAGGCGCCGGCCTGCATTTTCGGCTACACCTGCGTGAACGACGTGACCGCGTTCGATCTCTTGAACAAGGACTCCTCCTTCCAGCAATGGACTCGCGCCAAGAGCTTCGACACGTTCGGCGTGTTCGGTCCCGTGATCGCAACCGGGCTCGATCCCGATACGCTCGTCGTCCGAACGATCCTCAACGGGGACGAGCGCCAAAACTATCCCGTCGCGGACATGTTTTTCCGACCCTACCGGCTCGTAAGCCTGATCTCCCGCGACATGACGCTTTTACCCGGCGACGTGATCGCGTGCGGCACCTCGGTCGGGGCAGGCTCGATGAAGCCCGGGAGCACCGTCGAAATCGCGATCGACGGCATCGGCAGCCTCGTCAACCGCGTCGACTGAACGAGCTGAAAAACCCGCCGGCGAACGGCGAGCCCAACGGGAGGAATTTTCCATGGCGATGAGAATTTGCGTGGTCGGCGCCGGTGCGATCGGCGGCCTGCTCGGCGGCAGGATGGCCCTTGCGGGCGAAAGCGTCACCTTCATCGAAATGCACCCCGGCCATCGGGAAGCGATCAACAAGAACGGTCTGACGCTTCTCATGCATGGCGGGGAGACTCTCATCGCGAAGGGTGCCAGGGCGACCGAGAACATGGCCGAAGCGGGGCCGCAGGACCTCGTGGTCGTCGCCGTCAAGGCGCATCAGATACCGGCGATCGCACCGGGCCTGCGGAAACTCTTCGGCCGGGACACCATCGTCATGACCGTGCAGAACGGCATACCGTGGTGGTATTTCCACAAGCATGGTGGTCCTTTCGACGGCAAGCGTCTCGCAAGCGTCGATCCCGACGGCTCGATTGACGCGAATATCGAGCCCGACCGCATCGTCGGCTGCGTCGTCTATCCCGCCGGCGAAGTCGCAGGCCCCGGCGTCATCAAGCATGTCGAGGGGGACCGGTTTCCCGTGGGAGAGCTCGACGGAAGTACCAGCAATCGGGTTCAGATGATCCAGCAGACCTTGATCGCCGCGGGCTTCAAATCGTTCGTGCTCGACAATATTCGCGCCGAGATCTGGCTCAAGGCGTGGGGCAATCTTTCGTTCAATCCGATCTCGGCGTTGACGCATGGCACGCTCGAAGGGATTTGCAAGTTCCCACTTACGCGCGAGCTTGCCGCCCGCATGATGGAAGAGTCACAGGCGATCGCGAACAAGCTCGGCATCACGTTCCGCCACACGATCGAAAAGCGAATCGCCGGTGCGGAGGCCGTCGGACCCCACAAGACCTCGATGCTGCAGGACGTCGAGGCGGGGCGCGGCCTCGAGGTCGAGGCCCTCATCGGTGCGATCGTCGAACTCGGACGGCTGACCGGAACGCCGACGCCGCACATC